>JASLCA010000206.1 GCA_030146225.1 Sphingobacterium sp.
ATATTGAGCAAGTGTGCCAATGGGAAGTAGACATCTTCAATCTCCTCAATGGTCAACGGCTCATTCAGCGCATGCAGGTTGTAGATGTCACTTTGAATCAAATCATACGAAAACTGGCCATTTAGTCGTTTCCATTCATCTCTAGTAAACAATTGAAAAGGACTGCTAACCCCGTTTTTTCTGTTTGAAGACATACCTTGCTAATTAAAATAACGGCAAATATACAATGTTCGTGATTATATAGCGAATTCGCGATTAGATTAAATTGCTATCAATCACTATGGGATTGCTTAGCAGCTTATGCACAGGACATTTGTCGCCAATCAATAATAGACGCTTACGTTGTGCATCATCCAAGTCTCCGATCAACTTAATATGACAGTTGATAAAGGTTGTGTCCTGTAATTCCGCCTGTTGTGTGCCCATAGATAGGTCAATCTCCACAGCCTCCAAAGGCCATTCCTTACGATCGGCATACATCCGAATAGTAATGCTCTTACAGGTTCCAAGCGAGGCCAAAAGTAATTCCTTCGGGTTAGGGCCCAAGTCGGTACCTCCCACATCCTGAGGTTCATCTGCAATTAAGCTATGTTCTTGCATTAAGACTTCTGTCTTATAGCGATCTCTACCAATTTTTACTGTAACTTTCTTATCCATAACACTATTTTAGAGCATACCTTTAATAATTAAACTACCTGTTGCAGGATTAGTTGCAAGGGGAACATTGTACAAGTCAGATATACGCATCAGCATCTGAATATCAGGCTCATGCACATGCTTGCCAAGGGGATCCCGAAAGAAGATAATACCATCCACTTTGCCCTCCGCAGTTAGCGCAGCAATCTGCGCATCCCCTCCTTTAGGACCACTAAGTTTAAGTTCAACTTCCAAGCCAGTTTTTAAAACATAGGTACCGGTAGTACCCGTTGCAATAATATTTGCTTGTCTAAGATCTTCAATATGATCCTTTACAAAAGCGACCATATCCGCTTTCTTTCCGTCATGCGCAATGAGCGCAATAGTTTTTTTCATCACTTAAAATATTAGGATTAACCAAAGAACATATAGGACACAATAATTGCCGCAATCACACCCACAAGCTCAGCCAATAAAGCACATGGTAGTGCATGTCTTGTCTTTTTAATAGCAACCGAACCAAAGTAAACTGCCAGCACATAGAAGGTCGTTTCGGTAGAGCCCTGAATTACACAACCCACACGAGCAGCAAAGTCATCAGCCCCTTTAGTAGCCATTAATTCCACCATAAGACCGCGTGCACCAGAGCCACTCAAAGGCTTCATAAATGCAATTGGCAAGGCCTCTACAAAGCTAGTGTCGATTCCCATAATGCCAATCAGGTAAGAAATGCCATTGACAATATAATCCATTGTGCCCGAGGCTCTGAAGACAGCGATACCAACAAGTATAGCAACAAGGTAAGGAATAATCTTAACAGCAACATCAAAACCTTCCTTGGCCCCCTCAATAAAGGCATCATAAACATTGATGCGTCTTATCAATGCCAAGCCAATAAAAGAAGTGAAAAGTCCAAACAATACCAAGTTTCCAAAGACCCGCGAAATCACATTAATTTCATCGGGACCTAAGGTGCTGAAGTAAAACAAAGTACCGCCAACCAAAGCAGCTAAACCGCCAAGGTACGCCAGAATCGTTTTATTAAAGAGATTAATTTTCTGATAAATAGCCACTAAAATTAGCGCCGCCAATGTTGAGAAGAAGGTTGCAATCAAAATAGGTAAAAAAACATCCGACGGTTGTGCAGCCCCAGCTTCCTGTCTATAAGCCATAATGGAAATAGGGAGTAGGGTAAGGCTAGAGGCATTCAGCACAATAAACATAATCTGCGCATTGGAAGCCGTATCCTTGCTCGGGTTAAGCTCTTGCAACTCTTTCATGGCCTTTAAGCCCAGAGGCGTTGCGGCATTGTCCAAGCCCAAGGCATTTGCCGAGAAGTTCATTAAGATAGAGCCCAGTGCAGGATGGTTTTTCGGGATTTCAGGGAATAGTTTATTAAAGAAAGGGCCCACAGCCTTAGCGAAGATATTAATCATTCCGCCTTTTTCCCCGATTTTCATAATGCCTAACGCAAAGGTCATCATTCCCACAAGGCCTAAGGAAATGGTAGCACCATTAGAAGCACCTTCAAAAAGCGAATTCACAATATTTTGGAAAACCTCTGTATCGCCCCCAATAAGTTTTATTAGCGCGACGAAAAATGTAATAAGGAAGAAGGATACCCAGACGTAATTTAGTGCCATATAATTTTGATTTGTCGGTAAATGTAAGATTTAAGATTAATTCTTCAAAAAGTTCCACACAGAGCGTTCGCGCGAATTTTTACGATCCTGAATTAATTGCAGTACGATTTGATTGATATGTTCCTCATTTTCGCTAATCTGCTTATCAGCCAAAGCAATGATCTTTTGAATATTGCGAGGCGTTGCTGCGTCCATAGAAGGGTTAATAGAAGAAAGGTTGTCAGGTTCAATGCGGATGTAATTTTCGGACTTGTTAACAGACCTAAAAAGCTGCTTCAAGTAATAGTCAGTGCTTTCCGCAGAGCTACTGCCCATAATATCAACAAGTGCGGGGCCAATAGAAAGCGCCCATTTCTTCTTAAAATCCTCATAGTTGTAGGAAATTTTAGAAATACCAGTACCTAGGGAAAGAATCCAAATATCATTAATCTTATAGCTATTATAGCTCTTGATAACCTCCAGCAAAGCCGAAAGAGAAGGGTTGTGGGCAAAAACACCCCCATCCACGAGCGGGTATCGTGTGCCGGCAACAGAGAAAACCTCAGCCACCGAAAAATAAGTAGGAGCCGCCGAAGTAGCGCATAGATACCATTGGTTAGACTATCTATCGCTGCGCGGGTCTTGGGGGAAGACTATCGTACC
>JASLCA010000230.1 GCA_030146225.1 Sphingobacterium sp.
TAGTAAAGCTGCTGCTTTAGGACAGCAGCCAAAGATAAACAAAATTGGTTTGGTGTGGGGAATAGAGTTCAGAACTCTAAGACAAGGAGTTTTATGGCTCCTATCGTATTTTTCGGAGCGGTGTTTTTTTTGATGTTAAACAGAGATAGCTTCTTCTATTATTGAGCCTTGGTAGTGGTCGCCGAACCGAATCCGATGGACCTAAAGCCAATAGGTACATCTTACTTGGACAGCGGCCTTCACCCGCGCCAGCCTTGCCAGAATACCTTTAACATCTACTTTCCACTGTAATCACATGCATAATTTATTAAACAATACCCCCGCTACCTTAGCGAGGGTATTGTCCTATCCTTTAGGATAATTCATCGTCCTTGTCGGGCTTGTCGGGCTTGTCCTTGTCAATTATCTTTTCGATAATACCTAGGGCTAAGCCGAGGTACTGTAAAGCTTTTGTAACCACTAAGGGTAACTTTACTGGCGTGTGCAATACCACCTGTATAGCATCACGCAACTTTTGAATGTACTTTCCCATGATTGAAATCATCAGCATGAATCTGTAGGAAAACAGTGTCCCCCCTTTTCCATAGCGCATAAACCAGTTTTTTGAGCTTGGCTAGCGCTTTGCCGCTGCCTGATCCCTTGCCCTCCCCTGTCAGGGTGGTCACTGGAGCGATGCAGCCCAAGAGCTCTTTAAGCGCATCATTCGCTGGGTGGATCAGGATAGCTTCCCTGTTGAGCACCTGCGGTAGGCCAATCTGCAGCCCAAACTTGGGGTAGTTACCCATGCGCAATAGGTAACGCCCTTCCGGAATACAGCTAATACGCCGAAGGTTGTTCCGATCGGGCAGTTCGATCGTGTAGCAGATATGCTCGCCTAGATAGCTAAGCTTACCATTGGTCCCTTGCGGTCCGTAACTGCGGACTAAAAGCAAGGTTTGAATAGACTTCATCTGTCTGAAAGCTTAGGCTTACTCCTCCTCGCCCGTAGGCGTAGACAAGTGCAGCTGCCCCAAGTAATAGCTCGGTGAGGTTTTCACCCCATCACGTTCTCCTGTGAACACCCAGCCCACAATCGCATCACCTGCAAAAATGGATGGAAAGCTAAAGTCCAATGATTCATCTTGACGTATCGCCGTCTCCATCACGTTATAATGTTTCTTGTCGACATTATACACCAATAGGATAACGGAATCATCGTTATAGCCCATAATTTTACTCGTAGACCTAAGCCAACTAAGCTCCACATGAAGTGGTTGCGTTTCCATCCAACTGGCAGCAAACAATGGCATTGAGGACCCTCTACTGATTATCAACTTGCTATAATCAATATCAAAATACGGATAACTACCAGTGAAAGCATGCTTGATCGCATGACCAAAGGCTTTATTGTAGCCTGTGGCTTTCGTTTGCAGCGTATCTGAATAACCCAAATTCAGTAAATCCTGAATCGGAGATAAAAACGAAGCCATTATACTAAACTTCTCACGTTGTGCCAATTGCCCTTGCGTAGGCGTCTTCGCACTCTTTTTTGGAAGCGTACGCACATAGTTTACACTACGCCAACTGCTTCCTACAACATTGCCTACCTTACCAGAATAGGCCCCATGTATTCCTTTTAAAAATCTTGCCATATCACAATATTTTAAAATAATTTAACCATAGCCTGCATGCCAGGCCTTTATTACTCGCTAGCAAAAGCTAAGGTAGACAGCACCCTAAATCTTTGAAAATAAAGCGAGTAAATGAGATTAAATGAGTCTTAATGCGATTAAATAGGTCTCAAAAGGAGTATAGTAGCGACTGGCCCAAAGCAACTGATCTCGCCAGCCTAAAAGCGCTTCAAGGGGATCCCTTAAGAAATCGTAGTAGCTAGGAACCGACATTAGCGGTATTTGCTTCGGGAATCCTTCGATAAGCCCCGCAAGAGCTTCGACTGCGGATGCAGTCCGAGTCGAAGCCTAGTCAAACAACCCCGCATGTCAAGCCCAACAAAACCCCAAGGAATCCGCACCCAGAGTCGAAGCAAACCGCATGCTGGCCGCAATAATTCAACAAAAAAACAGCATCCATAAATAGCGATAAAACGATCAACCACGTTCGCGATACTTCCGGCTATCCATAAGTTTTTTGAGATCTTTTAGAAGGTAAAAATGTTTTCTACCCATAATCTTAGGTTTTAAGATTTTTTGCTTTACCCAACGATGATAAGTACTCGGTACAATTCCAAAGTATTGTTGAACCTCCTTACTCGTCAATAATTGGTCTTCTGGGTTCTGCGCAGATTGATTAACAGGTTTTTTTTCACCAAAAGGTCTGTTTTCATCCATCCGTTGGAACAACTGTATAAGCAGTTCCAAATTTTTAACAATTAATAACCAATATTTTTCCATGATTTTGCGTCGATGTGCACAGTCAAAGTCCGGCTATAGCTACTACGCAATGTAACATTCAATTAATTATTCCCCTGCATGAACCAGGGACTTTCAACCGATTAACCTTGATTAAAAGGTAGTTTACGGGCTATTTCCGACAGGTTTAGCCCATAGCATATCTCTTCATTACCTAATAATACAAAATAAAATCCATTGTTAAAAAAACACAACCAATTGTATACCAAACAATTAAATTTAAAAAAAATTCTTTTTTTAGATTTTTGTGATTATCTTTCCAGTAGCAAACCAAATTGTGAATACCGAGGACGCGTAAATTAGTACCTCTATTTACCAAGTATTAACCAGCGCTAAGCGATCTTGCTGAAGCGATGCAACTTATTTTTACATGCAAAACAAGCTAATGATTCCGGTTCCTTCAGAAACGACCGACAATCTAAAACGATTTAAGCCTTTGGGCTCAATTATGGACTGTTGGTGCATCTACCGTTATCGTGTATTCAAGGTCACTGGGCATAGGTTAGGCAGCTTCCCTATGCCCGTTGAACAGCAAAAGCATATCTTCAAAAGACTTCCTGAAATGAAGCGAAAAGTCCGACATTTCTAGAAGCATAAATGAACCTAATTTGTATGCAAAAACATGGATTTAATGAATAACCGTAGAAAGTTAAAACAATACTGTAATAAGTTAATTGAAATAAGGCGTAAATATAGTCCGGCAGATGACCAACATGAA
>JASLCA010000236.1 GCA_030146225.1 Sphingobacterium sp.
ACTTGCTCTTTAAGAGTGGCTATGCAACCTATCTAGAGGTGATTACCGCGCAGGGAAATGCCCTGGATTCGGACTTAGCTTTAGTGGAATTAAGACAAGAACATCTAGCCTCCTTTGTGGATCTATACAGGTCCTTAGGTGGGGGATGGCAATAATATAAGCTGGGCCATTGGGGCCAGCTTGGAAGAACTTCACCGTATCCTATGGATACAATCTTTGGACTTCCCTTTTCTTATAAGGGAAGCCCCTTCCAAAAGCAGATGCCCGATAAAATCGGGCATCTCTATTTTATAACCTATTTGCCTGCCTGTAAGCTTTATCAAGGAGCTTATCGACTTTAAATTTTACAATTCTTCTTCAAAGACAATCTTGTTATTGCCCAATTCTTTGATGCGTGCTAGGGAGACAACCTTCATATCGGGTAGTGCACGCAGCTTCTTGCCTCCATCTTGAAAGGCTTTTTCAATTATAAAGCCCATGCCCAGTAAGGATGCTCCAGCCTGCTTAATAAGGTCCTGTACACCGAGTGCTGCATTGCCATTGGCGAGGAAGTCATCAATAAAGAGAAGATTATCTTCTGGCTGTAACAGCTGCTTGCTTACAACAATGTCGTAGGTACGATCCTTGGTAAAGGAATAGGTCTTACTGCAATAGAAGTCGGCCATCGTTTTTGGGGTAGACTTCTTGACAAATAGGACTGGGATTTCCAATAGATAGCCTACCATAATGGCTGGGGCAATCCCGCTGGCCTCGATGGTAATAATCTTATTGATGGGCAGATGTGCAAACTGTTTCACAAATTCTACTGCAATGGACTTCATCAAGCTGCTATCCATCTGATGGTTTATAAAGCTATCCACCTTCAATACCCCACCATCCATGCTTATGCCATCCCGTAGAATTCGTTCTTTTAGTAGTTTCATCTGTTCTTTTTTTTGAATACGGACAAAGGTTGCCTTTTTCGCCCTTTATTCAAAATATTTAAGCCTGCATTTCATGTTTCTTTAGCCTGTTTTAAGAATTCGGACCTGATTTTTCACTTTTTTAAGCTTGATTTTCCTTTTTTGACTTATGTCACAAGAATTGCGCTGTCTGCGCTGCACCTTTGTCCTAGTTTGTAACAGTAAATCGTATACAATGAACAAGAAATACTATAAGTACATCAACACCTTTTTTGTGGTGATTCCGATGACTTTAATTATGGCATTTGTTGGGCTTATGCGGAATTATGGATTGGGGGAGGAATGGTTCCTTAAATTTCTGAAAGCATGGTCCGTTATGCTGCCTGTGGCTTATTTTTCGGCCTTTATTATTATCCCGAATGCACGAAAAATAGCTGAAAAATTAACGACTAAAGAATAAAAAAAATGGAAGATACAGCCGTATTGGGACTATCCTTATTTGGAATAGATGCCCGCGCAAGAGTTGAAGCAGCTCTTGCTGATTTAAGAATGGGTAAAGGGGTTTTACTTATTGATGATGAAGATCGTGAAAATGAAGCTGATCTTATCTTTGCAGCCGAACGGATGGATCTGCAGGATATGGTGCAGATGATTCGCTACTGCAGTGGGGTGGTATGCCTTTGCCTGACCCATGAAAAGGCTGATGCCTTAGCCTTGCCTTATATGGTCGCCGAGAATTCTAGTCTCTTTCAAACGCCCTTTACCGTTTCTATAGATGCCTTGCATGGGACTACAACTGGGCTTTCGGCAGGGGATAGGCTTGCTACAATTCAGGCGGCGAGTGCAAGCTCGGCCATCCCAGCCGACTTGGTGCGACCTGGGCATATTTTCCCATTGCGGGCCCATGAGGATGGGGTTTTGGCCAGAAATGGGCATACTGAAGGCAGCATAGACTTAATGAAGTTGGCAGGATTACAGCCTTTGGCTGTGCTCTGTGAGCTTATGAATGATAATGGCACAATGTCTAGATTGCCCCAAACCATTGAGTTTGCCTTAAACAATAGCTTGACGGTGCTGTCCATCGCTGACATTATAACCTATAGAACCATGAGGACGAAAACAGCAGATTAATGTACGCCTCATAACTAGCCTGTTGGGATGTATGTAAGCTTTGCAAAGGGGCTTGCATACATACAACAGCTAAATTTAGCGCTCGCTCTGCTCGCTCAGAAGATTTGCACTTATAAACCAATTTATTGGTAGATTTGTGGAATCAAATAAATGGGGTATGGAAGAACTGTTAGTCGCTTATATTAAAGAGAAAATTGAGGTTAGCGATGCTGAAATCGATCTTATTCTGTCTTATTTTAAGCCTATTCGCCTCAAGAAAAATGAAATCTTAATTGCCCAAGGGGAAACTAGCCAACGTACCTACTTTGTGGCTAAGGGCTGCCTGCGAATCTTCTTTATAAATGAGGAGGGGCAGGATTCTACCCGTTATTTTGCCTTTGAGAATAATCTAGCGACTGCCTTGGTCAGCTTTATAAATGATGAACCCTCTGAAGAGTCTATACAGGCAGTGGAGGATTCGGAGATTTTGTACATCAGTCACGCAAACTTTTATGAGCTTCTAGCGCTGGTTCCACAATGGGAGAAGTTTTACAGGAAGTACTTGGAGTTTGCCTATGTGACCAATACCAATCGCTTAATGTCCTTTTTGACCAAAGATGCGGTTAAGAAGTACAGGCAATTGCTACAGGAAAATCCTGTTATAGTACGCCGCCTCTCGAGCAAGTTAGTGGCTTCTTATCTAAATATTTCGCGCGAAACCTTAAGTCGGGTAAAGGCTAAGGCCTAATGCCTTAGGCTTTAATAGCGGCTTATACCTGTTGTATGCCTTTTAGGCTGCCCTTGAATGCTTTAAGCCATTTTAGCCTATACCTAGATAGGCTATTAACTCCTGTGCAGCTGCTCTTCCTGCCCGATTGGCTCCAATAGTAGAGGCCGAGGGACCGTAGCCTGTTAAGTGAATCCTAGGCTCTTGCGCCACCTGCGTCGCTAGCTTGCCTGTCATCTCAATTCCGCCCTTATTATTGAGCAGCTTTAAGGGGGCTAGATGATCCAAGTCATGCCGAAAGCCAGTATTCCAAAATATAATATCTGCATCCAAGCTGCTACCATCTGCCCATTTTACTCCCGTTGCTGTAATCTCTTCAAACATGGGCTTCCGATCTAAAACTTGGCTTTGCATCAGCTTGTCTATAGCAGGCGTAAGGGGAAGTCCGGTGACCGAGACTACAGATTGAGATGGCAAGCCCATGCGAACCCTTTCTTCCACCATGGCCACGGCTTGAGCGCCTAGTTCAGGGGTAAACTCCTGTTTTCTAAAGTCGGGTGGGCGACGTGTAACCCATGTGGTGTCTGCTACCTGTGCGACTTCAGCCAGAAGTTGTACAGCAGAAATTCCGCCACCCACAACAATAACATGCTTGCCGCGAAAAGCCTCCACTCCTTTGTAATCACCAGTATGTAGCTGTTGGCCTTGAAACTTTTCCCAGCCGGGATATTTTGGACAGAATGGCTTTTTCCAAGTGCCAGTAGCATTTATTATCCCGCGTGCAGAAAATTGTATGCCATTTGTGCGGATTAGAAATCGACCATTGCGCGCTATCACCTCTTGTACCCGAATAGGCCGTATTATCGGTAAGTCAAAGGATTTTTCATAC
>JASLCA010000254.1 GCA_030146225.1 Sphingobacterium sp.
ATATGATCAGATGGAAGATGTATTAAAATTTCTAAAGCCTTTGGAAGGAAAAATTGTCTTGTCCTGAAATAGGTTTACACCTAAATCAGACAAAAAATGGAAGAGAAAAGGTTTAAATCAAAGCAGCGGCCGAGCCGTTATTTCAGTGTAAAGCAGAAGCGTGAAATCATCCGAGCTTATCAAGAAGGCAGTAAGTCTAAACAACAGATCTGGCAAGAATTTACTGGAGAACCAGTTGAAAAAGGACAGATACTGAAATTTATGCGACAACTTGGTTATATTGGTGAAGGGAGTATGAAGAAGCCCCTTACATTCTATATGGAAGACAAAAAAGCAAAGAAAGTTTCTAAAGGTGAGCTTAACGTAGAGTCTGATCAAAGAGGTGAAATAGCTCGTCTTAAACGTGAGCTAGAAGAATCTAGGATCAGGGAAGAATATTATTTGACAATGATTGAGAAAGCTGAGATAGAGTTACGCATTGACATCAGAAAAAAGTCAAGTACGAAGTAATCCAAGAATTAAAAGGCAGATACAGCAAGGTCGGCCTGGCCAGTATCTGCCGAATACTCGGTACAACAAGACAGGCTTATTATCAATATTGGTGGCATAGGGAGACCATCACAATCGAACATGAGCTCATCATATGGGAAATTCTTCAGATAAGAAAAGACCACAGATATATGGGGACTCGCAAACTTTATGAGATGTTATATCCCTTTCTTTTAGATCATAATATAAAGATTGGCAGAGACGCGCTATTTGAACTGTTGGGTGACCAGGGATTGTTAGTTAAGCGTTATAAACGAAGAATTTCCACAACGGATTCTTTTCATCTGTATCGAAAATTCCAGAACCTGATTAAAGGTATGGTTCCTTGTAGACCAAATCAATTATGGGTAAGTGATATTACCTATTGGCGAATAAATAAAGACTTTCTCTATATCAGTTTTATTACAGATGCTTATTCCCGAAAGATCGTTGGATACAACGTTGCAGAGAATTTGCTGTCACTGGAAAGTGTAAAAGCTTTAAAAATGGCTTTAGAAAATACAGAACGGACAGAATATCTATACCATCATTCTGATCGAGGCTTACAGTATTGTAGCAACGAATATATTAGGATATTGGAAGAAAGTGATATCAGGATTAGTATGACACAAAGTGGAGACCCTAGAGACAACGCTATTGCTGAACGAGTGAATGGAATTATTAAGAATGAATACCTCTGTGGCTATGACGTTAAGAGCCTAGAGGAAGGTAAAGAAGTACTCGATTTTGTTGTTACACTTTACAACGAGGAACGTCCACACATGAGTCTTGGAAACCTCACTCCGGAGCTTGTTCACGAGCAAAATGGAAAACGCGCCAGACTATGGAAGAATTATTATCAAAAAAACAGTAACATTGTAAACGCATTTCAGGATTACGACAGAGTTGTAAATCTATTGCAGGACGATCATTAAAAATGTGTAAACCCATAACAGGACGAGACAAATGAGCAAGCGGAAGTTGGGCAGTAGCCCTACTTTCTATCTCTATGCGTTGCAAAGAGGCTTTAGAGTATCCTCCAGGGATACTTTTATTGTTTAACATACCCAAGAATACCTTTTTAAGTATACTTGTTAGTATACACTATCTTTTTTTGAAAAAGCTCAATAATGTGCTAGCCAATTAAACAACAATATCTCTAGTCAACTAGCTAATCTGCCAATTTCAGAATTTTTAGTAAATTTAACTTATGGGATCACAGTACTTTAAAACACGGAAAGCTTTTGATTTCAAGGCGCACGCTTATGCATTAGGCAATATTATGGGCGTCCGTCGGGGATATGAGGATAATCATTTTCTATTGAAACTCTATAGCCTTGACGAAACTTTATATGAAGACTATTACGGCTATCATTTAGACTATTATCTGTCAACAAGAGCTAGTAATAAGGAGAAAGATTTCTTTACACATATTTGGTATATCGTCTCTGATAGAATCGGTTATTTTCAAGGACGTGATCCATTCTCCTTGAAGCATGCCCTTTATCTATCCAATATTGACAAGCTTAAAATCTTCCAATCTTTTCTTTCACCCAAAGACCTATGGAATGTCCGTCCCAACGATGTCTTGCTAAAAGAAAAAGACGAACTGATTGCCAAACTCCAAAAAGAAAACAAGCTACTATCTAATTTTAGGGTTAGTCGAAAGATAGAAATCTACGAAGACTATTTTACTACAGTGATTGACCTGCTGCAACAGATGCAGGCATTGAAATTACCCAACGGAGCTCCGCTCTTGAGACGAGATCAACAGAGCCCTTACTATAAAATACTCTCCAATTATTTTAGTAATAACAAAAAAGAGCTCTCGCTCGATACTGTACGGAACTATTTTGTTTACAAAGCACAAGAAGACGCGCAGAAAGGTGTTGAGATTCCAGAAAATCGTAAACTCTTTCGAATTATCCCTATCGAAAATAAAGGCTAATATCTTATTTAATATTTGAACATGACCATAAGGACTAATTGGTCATTTAAAAAGTATTTCCAATCCCGAATTTTGATCTATTGGAGGTGAAAAGATCACTT
>JASLCA010000256.1 GCA_030146225.1 Sphingobacterium sp.
TTTAGCCTCTAAAAGAATGAGTTCGGCCGCTTTATTAGCAATGCCATCCTCAGATAAGGCAGCATAGCTATCATTAATCTCAACTAAGAGATCTCCTACCTTTGAAAAAATATCTATTTTGCTGTACGTCATTTTCCTATTTTATATAAGTGGGTATTCGATTTTATAGAAAAAACCAAATCAACTGATTGCTACTTAGTTCTGATCTGGATCAGTTTTCTTTATCTCAAATTTAAGATAAAATTTCGATATTAGTGCGATTAGAATAGAAGTTTTAACCTAAGTTAACGCCCTATTCACAGGCATTAAAGCAAAGATTCATGTTATTCTCTGAGCATAACTTTAGAAAGAAAAACGTTGACATGGGCAGTATCGAAGTGATATGTGGCTCCATGTTTTCAGGCAAGACCGAAGAACTTATCCGTCGGATGAAAAGAGCCCAGTTTGCGAAGCTTCCTGTAGAGATCTTTAAGCCTGCCATTGATATTCGTTATGATGAGCAAGCAGTCGTCTCTCATGATAGCAATAGCATCCCATCCACACCAATCAGCCACTCATCAGCTATTTTACTGCTTAGTGCGGAGACCAAAGTTGTAGGCATTGATGAAGCACAGTTCTTTGATGAGGAATTGCCAAATGTATGTGTACAGCTCGCCAATAGAGGCGTTCGCGTTATAGTCGCTGGGCTAGACATGGATTTTAAAGGCAATCCCTTTGGCCCCATCCCTGCTCTGATGGCTGTTGCTGAGCATGTCACCAAGGTACACGCGGTTTGTGTTCAATGTGGAGCCCCAGCAAACTATTCATACCGCATCGCCAGCAGTGAAGAGCGCGTCCTACTCGGTGAGAAGGACAATTATGAACCGCGTTGCCGCAGCTGTTACTTTGGCTTGTAAGCGCAATAGATCAGGTATATATTAAAAATGGCCACTTTTGAAGTGGCCATTTTAGTTATTTAATTTGCTGCACTATAGCGGCATCCAAAGGGCTAACCTTAGATCTATAGCGGTGTATAAGTTTACCTTCTTTATTAATTAAGAACTTTTCAAAATTCCAGTTAATAGCTCCTGTAAAATCAGGATTTTCCTGGCTGGTTAAGTATTTAAATAAGGGTGATATATTATCCCCTGTGACATCTACCTTCTCCGACAACAGGAAGTCTACACCATAATTTTGTTCACAGAATGCTTGAATATCGGCATTCGTGCCTGGCTCTTGCTCCTTAAAGTTATTGGCAGGAAAGCCAATCACAACCAAGTCCTTACCATATTGCTCATGCAAGGCTTGTAACTCTTTGTATTGTCCTGTAAAGCCACATTTAGAGGCTGTGTTTACAATTAATACATATTTTCCTTTAAAATCCGACAGCTTAACCTCTTGCCCATCAATGGCAGTAAAGCTAAAGTCATAGAAAGAAAGGGAGGTCCCCACAATGGAAGTCCACAACATAATAGCGCTAATAATACTCATATACGTATGATTTAATCCTTAAACTAATTTTGATTCTCTATCCACTACAAAATGGAAGAGATGATCTATAGGACTCTCCAAAATCGTTCCAATATTTATACCGTGTACCTGACAGACTTCACGCAGCTGAATATCAAAATGATAGGCGATGCGGCCTACAAAATTCACTTTATAATCCCAATAATCTAAATGCGTCATAACATTGGTACGCACAAACTCATCAAAGCCATTGCGCAGTAGATTATCAATATAAGGATGCATAATATTCTCTGACATAAAGGTCGCAAAAGAAGCCAAATAGGCATTCGGACGATCTCTTTGGTAGATATTCTTGATTACAACCTCTTTACTTAACTTATACTTCTCTTCAAATTTCTTAGACAGGTCCTTTGGCATTTTCTCATACAGAAAACTTGTAATCAACTGCTTCCCAAACCACGCTCCTGATCCTTCATCCCCTAGCACATAGCCTACTCCATGTACCCCAGGCTTCATATATTCGCCATCGAAGAATCCAATATCTGAACCCGTACCAATCGTACATACATAACCTTTATCATTCCCAAAGGTAGCATAGGCGCAGCCCAATAGATCTCCTTCTACCGCGACAAAGGCTGTAGGGAACATTTCGCTCAGCGCATTGGATACGATCTCACGCCTATCAGGCGTAACGCAGCCAGCCCCAAAAAAATAAACCTCTTGTATTTCACTCGCATAAGGTAGGATCTCGGGAACATCCTTCAAGACCTTCGCAATTTCTTTTTCATTGACAAAAAACGGGTTTAAACCTTTTGTTCTGAAAACTAAAGGCTTGCTATCAGGCAAATTGAGCATCCAATCCGAATTCGAGGAACCACTATCAGCAACTAAAATCATATAGTAAACGGGAATTATTCTATACCCAAAGATAACAAATTTGCTGGTAAATTATGATTTCCTTTGGATAATCAATTTGATGTAAACCTTATTAAAGGTAGCTTTGTTGTAGATTCTAAAATTTATATGCATGTCAAATCCAAGAATACACTTTAGCCTGTCTTTTGTAGAACCCCAAGCACATTACGTCGAAGTAGAGATGGAATTATCCAATTTCGACCAGGACTTTATCGATGTTAAAATGCCGGTATGGACTCCTGGATCGTATTTAGTCAGGGAGTATGCCAGACATGTAGAGTCATTTTCGGCTACGGCAGGCTTACAAGCTGTTGCCTGTCATAAGCAGGCAAAGAATACTTGGCGTATTCACAACCTTAAAAAGGATGTTAAAGTGCGCTACCGAGTCTATGCCTTTGAGGTATCCGTACGCACCAACTTTGTGGATCAGGATCATGCCTTTATTAGTTCCGCAGCGACCTTTATGTACCCAGATGGCTATCTAAACAGCCCTTCAACTGTACAGATACAACTTCCAGCGCAATGGTCGCAGATCTCTACTGGACTTCCCAAGCTTGCAGATCAGGATCACAGCTATTATGCCGAGAACTTTGATATTCTCTTTGATTCACCGCTAGAGATTGGAAACCAAGATATTTGGCATTTCGAGGCTTCTGGGGTTCAGCATGAGTTTGCAATGGTTGGGGGCGGCTCCTATAATAAGCAACAATTAAGTGCGGACATCACAAAGATTGTAGAGGTAGAAACCAAGATATGGGGCGAAAACCCAAACCGCAATTACGTCTTTATCACCCATAACTATCAAGTTGGGGGCGGCGGCTTAGAACATCTCAACTCCACGGTATTAGGAGCGAGCAGGAATGCCTACAAGCAGCCCACTGCCTATAAAAATTTCTTGGGCTTAGTAGCCCATGAATACTTCCACCTCTGGAATGTAAAAAGACTACGTCCTAAGGCATTAGGCCCATTTGATTACGAGTCCGAAAATTACAGCACCGGCTTATGGATTATGGAAGGCTTTACCTCCTACTATGACAATTTGATTATTCGCAGGTGTAACTTCTACTCCAACAGGGAGTACCTACTTCAGCTTGCCAATGATTTCAATATTATTTACAATAGACCAGGCTACCAGATCCAATCCGCAGGCTTAGCAAGCTTTGACACCTGGATAAAGCAGTATCGTCCTGATGAGAACTCCAGCAATACCAGCATATCCTATTACAACAAGGGAGCGATGCTTGCCTTGGCTATGGATCTCAAGATTATTCGGGAGACTCAGGGCAATAAGCGCTTAGACGATGTCCTTAAAGCAGCTTACCAGCACTTTTACAAGCAGGAACAACGCGGCTTCGAAGAACAGGAATTTCAAGCTTTGGCGGAGCAGGTATCGGGGGTGGACCTCGCGGAGATCTTCTATGCAGCACATCATGATGTAGAACTCGATTACAACAGCTACTTTAAGCCCTTAGGCTATCAATTGCAAGATCTAAATGCAGGTAGCAATGAATTGTCATTAGGCCTTAAGACAGCCACTGTAGATGGCCGTATCTTCATTAAAGTAGTAGAAAGAAATGCTGCTGCTTGGGACGCTGGACTTTCGGTGGATGATGAGCTAATTGCTATTAATGGTACCCGACTAGATAGCGCTGGCAAAGAACTAGACTTTATCTTAGAGACGGGTCAGGTGGATGATATTGTGGATATTCTTATCGCAAGAGATGGCCTTATCAGAACCATACACACGCCTTTAAGACGTACCAGCAAGCAGGTATACAGCATCTTCGAGAATCCAGAAGCATCTGAAGCAGAAATAGCCTTAGGTAAGATCTGGCTTGCTGAAGGCTAAGCCTAAGCTTGCCAAAGATGGATTGGTGCTGAAGATCTGAACGCAGATCGTATTTCAGATCTTCAGCACATAAGCCTTATGGTCTTGTTAAAACTTGTAGCGAATACTTAAGCCAAAGGGATCGATAAATCGAATACTACTCTCCTGTATAAAATCAAAGTAAGGCTTTAAGTCTAGAGAGATGGACAATGGAGCCTCTGGGATATGGTACTCCACCCCAATAATTCCATCGACACTTAAAGACATCTCCGAAGATGAGTTTGGCCCCTCCTTATATTTAAAGCTTCCAATACTACCTCCAAAGCCATAAAACCAGCTAAAGTTCTCGGCTAAGGGCTTGTGATACTCATAAAGTCCCACCATCCGAAAGCGTCTAGTTTTTGAATTGCTCTGCACACTTAAGATCCCTTCGATAGCTCTATCCTCGGACAAGGTATACCGATAATTAAATCCTGTAGCACTTCCAAAACGTCCTCCAACGGCATGTTGGCTAGTCAATTGTGCGGATGCCTGCTCAAAACTAAAGCATATAATTCCGATGGCTAATAGTACCCAATTTGCTTTTCTCATGAATATGTAGATGTATGTAGCCTCAAAAGTAATATTTTTTTTAATCTTCAAAAGTTAAAATCTGTTATCATTGGCGATCCAAAGCAGGCAAAGAGTCCTAGACTTTGGCATAAAAAGCATCTCCTCCTTAATATTAAACTCCCAAAACCCCTTGTCGCTAAAATAATATTTGGTTTTTACGCTAGAAAAACCATGGACTACAAACTATTCAGAATATTTCGTATTTTAGTAGAACAGGGATTCGTTAACACTCAAAATTTGCTCGTGTATGGACAAACTAAATAGATTGTTTGATATTGTTGATAGATACAATCAAAAACATCCAAAACCTTGCATGGTAGCTGGCAAGCGTGACAACAAATGGGTTCAATACTCTACTCAGGAATTTACACAAATTGTCAACAATTTAAGCAAGGCACTTCTTAATAAGGGCTTTAAAAAAGGAGATAAAGTCGCTTTAATGTCTGGCAATAGGCCAGAGTGGAACTTTGTTGACTTTGCGTGTAATCAACTTGGGATTGCCATTGTCCCCCTCTACCCTACGCTTTCGGCACAAGATTTATCCTATATCGTAAATGATGCCGAAGCCAAGCTGGTTTTTGTAAGTAATATTGGCCTATCGCAAAAGTTGGATATCGCCATTGCGGAGCATCAACTCAGCCTCGATGTATATACCTTTGATGAGGTGCCCAATAGGCTTAACTATAAAACTTTAATTGATGAAGGCGCAACCCTCACCACCGATTTAAAGCCTTAT
The DNA here is from genome assembly GCA_030146225.1 of Sphingobacterium sp. Classification (GTDB taxonomy): domain Bacteria; phylum Bacteroidota; class Bacteroidia; order Sphingobacteriales; family Sphingobacteriaceae; genus Sphingobacterium. Next base: position 5,541 of record JASLCA010000256.1, read on the forward strand.
AACGACGCCATACAGCCTGACGACCTACTGACCTTGATTTATACATCGGGCACTACAGGCAAGCCTAAAGGTGTTTTCCTTACGCATAAGAATATCTTAAGCAATGTGGAAGCCTGTGAGCACCTTGTTTTACCCCATCTAAACAAGGCCCTGAGTTTCTTACCCCTCTGCCATATCTTTGAACGGATGGTGGTCTACCTCTACCTGGCTAAAGGGATTGAGGTGCATTACTCCGAAGATCTGGATAATATTGTAGGGGATCTCAACGAGGTCAAGCCGCAGATTTTTACTACGGTACCCCGAGTATTGGAGAAAGTATATGATAAAATTGTTGAAAAGGGGAAGGATCTAACCGGCATTAAAAAAGCCATCTTCTTTTGGTCATTAGATATAGGGCATCAATTTCAAGAGCCACCAGTCAACGGCTTTTTCTACAAGTTAAAGCTGGGCATTGCCCGCAAGCTTGTCTTCTCCCAATGGCAAAAAGCCTTAGGTGGAAATGTAGAGTTGATAATCTCTGGTGGAGCAGCCCTGCAGGAGCGCCTTTCGCGGATTTTCTGGGCAGCAGGCATTAAGGTTTTAGAGGGCTATGGCTTGACGGAGACCTCCCCGGTAATTGCTGTAAACTCGCATGTGGAGACGGACGTGAAGTTTGGGACTGTTGGACGGGTGCTAAACAACTTGGATGTTATTATAGCGGAAGATGGGGAGATTATGGTCAAAGGGCCAAGTATCTCTCCGGCCTATTACCGCAATCCAGAAGCCACCCGCGAGGCCACAAATGAGGCGGGATACTTCCATACCGGAGATATTGGTGAAATTACTGCCGATGGATTTTTAAAGATTACCGATCGCAAGAAGGAGATGTTTAAAACAGCTGGCGGAAAATATGTCGCACCGCAAGTATTAGAAAACAAGTTTATGGAGTCTACACTTATTGCACAGATTATGGTGATTGGCGAAAACCAGCGATTCCCAGCGGCCTTGATCGTGCCGGCCTATGAGGCCTTACAGAAATGGTGTGAATACAAGGAGATCCCCTTTGAGTCGCGGGAGACAGCCCTTAAAGACCCCCGCGTTTTGGACAAGTACCAACGCGAAATCGACCGCTTAAATGAAGGCTTTGGGCAATGGGAGAAAGTCAAAAAATTTGAACTTTTAAACAAGGAATGGACAATTGACAATGGCGAATTAACACCTAAGCTCAGTCTAAAACGCAAGATTATTCTGCAAAGAACTGCGGAATTAATCAATAAGATTTACGCAGAGTAAACCAATGGGGAAAAATATTATTTTGCAAAAACTCAAAGAATTTGGGCTGGTGCTCTTTCGTGCTGCTAATGACTTTTTAGATGATAAATGTCTTAAGAAAAGTGCCTCACTGGCCTATTATTCCGTATTCTCTATAGGTCCGCTCCTGCTTATACTTATTTGGGCTTTGGGCTTTTTCTATGGCAATCAACTTAGCAGCCCTACAGGAGCGCGGGATGAGATTATTACCGAGTTAGTACAGCTATTTGGGGCTGACATCACCAATATGTTGGATGCCGCAATGATGAAGATATCCTTTGAAAATGAGCAAAGCCTAGCCCTGTATATCGGGGTTGGGATTCTTATTTTTTCTTCAACCACCATCTTTATTGATATTCAAAACTCGATTAATGAGATTTGGAAAATAAAGATTAAGCCAAAAAAGGGCTGGCTAAAGCTGGTTA
>JASLCA010000262.1 GCA_030146225.1 Sphingobacterium sp.
CTGCATAATATGCGGACCATGGAGTTTATGGCCCGTCACAAGCAGCTTAAGATTGCATCGGAAACCAGCTACCTCTATGCCCCACTGGCACATAGGCTAGGCTTGTATGCCATAAAATCCGAGTTGGAAGATCTGTCCATGAAGTATACAGATCCAGACACCTATAAATTTATTGCTAAGAAACTCAATGAGAAAAAGGCCGAGCGCGAGAAGTTTGTAATAGACTTTATCAGCCCGGTAAAAGATATATTGGTCGAGCAAGGCATTAAAGCGGATGTCTACGGCCGTCCAAAATCCATTCATTCGATATGGAACAAGATGCGCAAGAAGTCCATCCCCTTTGAGGAGGTATACGATTTGTTTGCCATTCGCGTAATTATCGATACCAGCGCAGACCGGGAGAAAACAGAATGTTGGAAGGTGTATTCCATAATTACCGACCTATATCGCCCCAACCCAGACCGCCTGCGGGATTGGGTGTCTTCCCCAAAGGGAAATGGTTATGAATCTCTGCATACCACCGTAATGGGCCCTCGTGGGCAATGGGTAGAGGTGCAGATTCGTACCCAGCGCATGAATGAGATTGCTGAAAAAGGTTTTGCGGCCCACTGGAAGTACAAAGAATCCAACTCAGACTCTGGTCTAGATCAATGGATACAAAAGGTGCGCAATATGCTGAGCAGTTCTGAGCAAAATGCCATGGACTTTGTGGATGACTTTAAGATGAATCTGTTCTCCGACGAAATCTTTATCTTTACTCCAAAGGGCACCCTAGTACAGTTGCCCAATGGTGCGACCGCATTAGACTTTGCTTTTGAGATCCACTCCGACATCGGAGCTACCTGTATTGGAGCTAAGGTAAACCACAAGTTAGTCCCTTTGAGCCATCCCCTACAGAATGGAGATCAAGTCGAGATTATTACCTCGAGCAAGCAAGCCCCTAAGGAAGACTGGCTAAACTTCGTGATTACGGCAAAAGCCAAGTCCAAGATCCGCTCTTCCTTAAAAGAAGAGAAACGCCGAGTAGCTGAAGATGGCAAGGAGATATTAGAGCGTAAGTTAAAATCGCTTAAGATCACCTACAATACGGACAATATCAACAAGATAGCCAATCACTTTAAGTTTCCGAGTTCGCAAGATCTCTTCTACAATGTAGCCAAGGGCAATATTGACGGCAAGAGTCTGCGAGAGTATGCTGCTATTGATAAGATGCCCGAGCAAGGGCACAGCCAATTTAATACGCATATCACCAACCTAGTCGAGAAGATCAACAAGAAAGAGGTAGATACCATCCTATTGGGCGATGACCTACAAGAAGTGGACTATACCCTAGCCCCTTGTTGTAACCCCATCCCTGGCGATGATATCTTTGGCTTCCTGACTGTGAATGATGGCATAAAGATACACCGTACAAGCTGCCCAAATGCTTCCAAGCTTATGGCCAACTATGGCTATAGAATCTTAAAAGCCAAGTGGGCCTCACAGCAGAGCACAGCCTCTTTCCTAACAGGGCTCCGGATTATTGGTATAGATGATGTAGGCTTGGTCAACAAGATCACCAATGTGATCTCTCAGGATTTCAATGTCAACATCCGCTCCCTTTCCATAACCAGCAACGAGGGGATTTTCGAAGGAAACATTATGGTGTTTGTCAACAACACCGAGCAACTGGAAAGTTTAATGAAGAATTTAAGTGAAATAACGGGGATAACCAGCGTAACGCGCTATGACGCCGACAATTAATCTATTCTGTGTCATGCTTGGGAAAAGCATCGTTTTTTAAGAAGGAATTTAATAAATTTGTACGTTAGTAATATTGAATATGAATTTAGCTGAAAATTACCAAACGGTAAAGAAGATATTTGAAGCTTACTTGGAGAATAAGAGTCTTCGTAAAACTCCAGAACGCTACGCTATCTTGGAGGAGATCTATTCGCGCTCCGATCACTTTGATGTAGAGTCGCTGTATATCCACATGAAGAATAAGAAATACCGCGTGAGCCGAGCCACCGTGTACAATACATTGGAGCTATTGGTGTCATGTGACCTCGTGACTAAACACCAGTTTGGTCGTAATATGGCGCAGTTTGAAAAGTCTTTTGGCTTTAAGCAGCATGACCATGTCATCTGTATAGACTGCAACAAGGTGGTCGAGTTCTGTGATCCCCGTATCAATCAGATCCAAAGTTTAATGGGCGACCTTTTAAAATTTGACATCAAGCATCATTCCCTAAATTTATATGGGGTATGCGAAGACTGTCAGAAGCTTGAGCAAGCGGCTAAAGAAGCCACTTTAGCAGAGAAAAACAAAGAAACGGTAATTTCAAATTAATGTGATAATCGATGGATTATTGTATTACCTTTGTTCAGAAAAGATTGAAATGATTAATCTTTTCTGAACATTTTCTTTTAAAGACAGTACCTATAAATGATTCAATTTTTTTTAGCAAATTGCTAGCAGAAGCCTTTTGAATCTTTATGTGCTGCTTTCGCTTTGAAAGTTGGTGAGAAACAGACAGAAATATCAAATAATTTTAAACGCAATATCTCAAATATTATGCAAGTTGATGTGCTTCTAGGCCTACAATGGGGCGACGAGGGTAAAGGAAAAATCGTAGACGTATTTTGTCCTAAATATGATTTGATCGCACGCTTCCAAGGAGGTCCTAATGCCGGACATACATTAGAGTTTGACAACAAGAAATTTGTATTGAACACTATCCCTTCAGGAATTTTTAATGAAGGTACACTTAACCTGATTGGGAGTGGTGTAGTTATCGATCCAATTATCTTGAAACGTGAATTGGATAATCTTAAGACCGCAGGATTTGATCCCGTAGGAAAAGGAACTTTAGTCTTAGCACGTAAAGCACATTTGATCCTGCCAACCCACCAATTATTAGATGCCGCTTCGGAATCTAAGATGGGCGCTGGTAAGATTGGCTCTACACTAAAAGGTATCGGCCCTACTTACATGGACAAGACAGGTCGTAATGGACTACGCGTTGGTGATACAACATTACCAGACTTCCAAGAGCGTTATGAAAAGCTTAAAGCTAAACACCTAGACATTTTATCCCACTATGGTGAGCTGCCAGATTTCGCAGAAAAAGAAGCTGCATTCTTACAAGCCATTGAATTTATTAAATCCATTCCGCATGTAGATGCAGAACACTTAGTAAACGGCTACCTAAAAGAAGGCAAGAAAGTTTTAGCAGAAGGCGCACAAGGCACCTTATTAGATGTTGACTTTGGGTCATACCCATTCGTAACCTCATCCAATACAACAACAGCAGGAGCTTGTACAGGCTTAGGCATTGCGCCTAATAAGATTGGACAGGTTTACGGAATCTTCAAAGCCTACGCAACACGTGTTGGTGGCGGACCATTCCCAACTGAGTTGGAAGATGAGACAGGCGAGCAATTGCGTCAGTTGGGCCATGAATTTGGAGCAACTACAGGCCGTGCACGTCGTACCGGATGGATTGATATCCCTGCATTGAAATATGCCATTATGATTAACGGTGTAACCGAGCTGATTATGATGAAAGCCGACGTACTCGATACCTTTGACAAAATTTATGCATGTACGCATTACAAACATAACGGAGAAGTGATTGACTATATGCCATACGAAATCATCACAAACCAGGCTGAGCCTATCTTAGAAGAAATCCAAGGATGGAACCAAGATATTACAGGCATCCGCACAGTAGCTGAGATTCCAGAAGCATTGAACAACTACATAGCCTACTTAGAAAAAGCATTAGAAGTGCCAATCAAGTATCTATCCGTAGGTCCAGACCGTGTACAAACAATTGAGTTGTAATTAATTGCAATGAAGACGACAAGCATTTTCGCAGTTGAAGATGTACTAACACTCCAGAAACAAGCCCTTCAGTGGGCACAGCAGTTCGATGAACTGTGTTTCTTGCAGTCCAATAGCTTTGTCGACAACTATTCAACCATTACAGCTATGCTAGCCGTCAAAGCTACAGCAGCCTATACAAGTATGGGCACTGAAGACAGCTTTGTAGGATTAGAAAACTTTAAAACCAAGCATCCTAAACAATGGATGCTTGGTTTCTTTAGTTATGAGCTTAAGAATGAGATAGAAGCGCTAAGTAGCTCCTTCCCCAATCGCTTGGAATTTCCATACAGTTATTTCTTTATCCCCGAAACAGTTATTCAGTTTCAGGCACATAGCGTCCGGATTGAAGCCTTAGACCCAGCGGCCATATATGCAGCGATCTGCGCAACAACCTTGCTGTTTGAAGCCAGAGCGACCCCAACTGTGGAGGTACAGCAGCGCATGTCCAAGGAGAAATATATGGAAAGCTTCGCTGCCTTAAAGCAGCATATACAGCAGGGAGACATCTATGAAGTCAACCTCTGTCAGGAGTTTTTTGCAGAAGCCGCCGCGATCAACCCATTGGATGTCTACGAAAGTCTAAACAGCCTATCGCCCACCCCTTTTTCCGTATTCTTTAAGCTAGCTGACAAGTTTATCTTATCCGCATCTCCTGAGCGCTTTCTCGCTAAACGCGCAAACACACTTATCTCCCAGCCAATAAAAGGCACCGCCAGACGAGGACAAACAGCAGCCGAAGACGCGGAGATAATAGCAGCCTTACGTAGCAACCCAAAGGAGATAGCAGAGAATGTTATGATTGTAGACCTTGTCCGCAATGATCTGAGCAGAAGCGCCTTGCCGGGCACAGTTGAAGCATCCCGTAAGCTAGAAGTGCATAGCTTTAAACAAGTGCATCAACTAATCTCCACCGTTACCTGCCAGCAAGATCCGGCGCTAAGTGACAGTCAAGTTATCCGCAACACCTTTCCCCCAGGCTCAATGACCGGAGCCCCAAAAATATCTGCTATGCGTCTTTGCGAGCAGTACGAAAACAGCATGCGCGGCATCTATTCTGGAGCCGTAGGCTACTTTGCACCCGAGGGTGACTTTGACTTCAATGTAATTATCCGCTCGATCCTCTACAATAAAAGCAAGCAGTACCTCTCCTTTCATACAGGAGGCGCCATCACCTACGAAGCCGTTGCCGAAGATGAATATGCCGAATGCCTCTTAAAGGCTTCTGCAATTTTAACCGTATTAAACAGTAAGTTAAAATAATTTCATATCTTTAAGCTATGGATGTTCCCTTTCTCAACATACATACGCATGTCTACAAAGAAAATACCGATCTGGAATTTTCCTTACCCAATATTATTATCTCCCAAAATCAACTCTTAGCACAACCCTGCTCCCTCGGGATACACCCCTGGTATATTGAAAGCAAGTTTGAAGCCCAGTTGGATGTTCTTTACGATTATGGCAAGCACAGTCAAGTACTCGCTATCGGCGAATGTGGATTGGACAAGCTTTGTGATACCGAGTGGGAGCTACAAATACAGCTATTTAGGCAGCAGATACGTCTGGCCAATCAATTGCAGAAGCCTTTGGTTATCCATTGTGTGCGCGCCTATCAAGAATGTATAGGCATGTTGCGGGAAGAAAAGGTTGCCGTCCCAGTGCTCTTTCATGGCTTTGACAAGAAGCCAGAGCTCGCACAACAGCTCCTGCGCGAAGGCTTTTACCTCAGCCTTGGCAATGCCCTACTTAGCCAGCATAAAGATGCCCTGATTCAGGAAATCCCTTTAGAAAGGCTTTTCTTAGAGACAGATGACAAAACGATTAGGATAGTAGATATTTATACGTACTTTTGCGGCATTCGAAAAATTGAGCAAGCTCAATTAAAAGAACAGCTTTGTGAAAATTTTGAACGTATATTTAACTACCCGCTAAGAAAATGAAAGACCTCTCTTGGTTATCCAGAACAGAAGCATTAACAGGAAGACCTAGTTTAGAAAAACTTGCCAACTCACATGTAATGGTATTGGGCCTAGGTGGTGTAGGCTCATTTGCAGCCGAATTTATCTGTAGAGCGGGGGTCGGCAAGATGACCATAATTGATGGGGATACTGTAGACCCCAGCAATAGGAATAGGCAATTACCTGCCCTTTCGACCAATC
>JASLCA010000269.1 GCA_030146225.1 Sphingobacterium sp.
ATTAAAAATATTGCGGTACTAACTTCCGGGGGCGATGCACCTGGAATGAACGCCGGTATACGCGCCGTTGTTCGGGCTGGACTATACCACAATTTAAATGTCTTTGGCGTAAAAAGAGGGTATGATGGCCTAGTAAACGGCGAGATTATGCCAATGGATGCGAAGTCAGTAGCAAATATTATCCAACGTGGAGGAACCATACTGAAAACAGCTAGAAGTGCCGAATTTCGGACAGTAGAGGGACGCCAAAAAGCTTATGACAATATTAAAAACTTAGGCATAGATGGCCTAGTTGTAATTGGAGGCGATGGAACCTTTACAGGAGCATCCAAGTTTATTGAAGAATTTGATATTCCCATTATAGGCATGCCCGGCACAATCGACAATGATCTTGCCGGAACAGACTTTACCATAGGCTATGACACAGCCATTAATACGGTAGTCGATGCTGTAGACAAGATTCGAGATACCGCCGAATCTCATGATCGACTCTTTGTCGTGGAGGTAATGGGGCGTGACTCTGGGCTGATCGCCTTGCGATCAGGCATAAGCACAGGGGCTGAGGCCGTATTGATTCCAGAAATCAATGTAGATTATGACGCGATTATGAAACGCTTGGACAAAACCCGAAAAAACAAGGCATCTAGGATTGTCATTGTGGCTGAAGGTGACAAGGAGGGCGGCATGGTTGTGGCAGACAAAATCAAAGAAAACTTCCCAAACTATGATGTAAGGCTATCAATCCTAGGTCATATACAGCGCGGAGGAAGGCCAACTTGTATGGACCGCGTGCTAGCCAGCCGGCTGGGCGTAGCGTCGGTAGAAGGGCTTATCGAGGGGCGTAGAGGGGAAATGGCAGGCTTGATCTGTGGTCAAGTGCAGTTTACGCCCTTTAACAAGGCGATTAAGCACCTGGACGACATCAACGAAAACTTAACCAGGATTGTAGAGATCCTATCCTTATAATAAAAAAGGCGCTTTATATAAAGCGCCTTTTTTATTGAGAATAACGATTCCTTATTTTATTAACTCCTGTAACTTTGCTTCTAAAGCTTCTCCACGAAGGTTAGACGCTACAATTTTACCAGCAGGATCTATCAAGTAGTTTTGTGGAATACCGCGAATAGAATACATGGCTACTACAGGAGACTGCCAAAACAACAAGTCCGAAACATGTGGCCATTGCTCTAATTTATCTACAGCAATTGCTTTCATCCAATCATCCTTCTTACCTGGTCTATCTAAAGATACCCCGAGTACCGTAAAGTTTTTGTCTTTAAACTTGTTGAATGCAGCCACAACATGTGGGTTTTCTTGTCTACATGGACCACACCAAGATGCCCAAAAGTCAATCAATACATATTTACCACGCAAAGAAGACAAGGCTAAGTTGTTTCCCGCTGTATCTGGAAGCACGAAGTCAGGAGCTACTGCACCAATCGCAACAGTTTCCAATGCAGCGATCTTCGTTGCTAGGCTTTTACCCAAGGTTGTACCTTTCAAGCTCGGCGCTAGGGCTGCATAAGCAGGCTTCACAAAGTCTACCAGATTTTCTGGGGATGCTAACTCATCCAAAATAGTTAATGACACAAAGCTTGCTGGGTTTGCTTTCACAAAGCTCTCATTGATAACCTGCTGTTCTTCATAGATCTTTCCAGCCTTAGCACGTAAGCCATTAATAAAAGCTTCATCAGCTTTGGTTGCTTCCGGAGCTGCTGCATATTCAGCATCTAAAGCTGCAAAGCCAGCATTTACGACCTTAAGCTCTGCTTGATACTTTGCATACTCATTGTTAATCGCATTCCCACTACCTACAGCAGAAGCAAAATCAGCACCTTCAAATTTTACAACACCCTTAGAAAGATAAAGGGTATTCATCGCTGGTCGGGTTCCTTCACTACGAAGTTCTTGCATAGACTTGCCATCAGCAGACAAGATAAGCGTAGCCTGTGTTGGCTCAGCGACAGTACCTTGGTATTTAAAAACACCATTCTCAATTTTTGCCGAATCTAATACCCCTTGACCATTATCCTTATACTGGATAAACACCTTTGCTTGTGGGTTAGTCTGACCAACCTTACCATTTAATGTGAAGCTTTCCTGTGCAAAAAGCACCGTAGGAGCAACAGCTAAACCTAATAAAACTATTCTTTTCATCTCTAAAATTTATCTAATTAAATATATTACCCTTATTGTAAGGCCTTGAATTACGCAAAAACCTTACCAGCGACCACTCGCTCCGCCACCGCCAAAGCCGCCACCGCCAAAGCCTCCAAATCCACCACCACCGCCGCCGCCGAAGCCGCCACCCCCGCCAAATCCTCCGCCACCAAAGCCATCATCATCCCGCGAGCTTCCTCTACCTAGATTGCTTAGGAGTGTCCACCAAAATAAATCTGATGCCCCCTTACCTGTCATTACACGACCACCTTTACCGCCACCACCACCGTCATTTTTTGACATTAGCGAAAATATAATAATGACTATGATGATAATAATAATAAAGGAAAATCCCGAGCCTTCTCCGTCACTTTCTTGTTTCGGATCCGCTTTATATTCACCTTTGGTATAGGAAATAATTGCATCAGTGGCTCTGTCCAAGCCAGTATAATAATCTTTTTGCCCAAAATAAGGCTTAATTTCTTGCTGAATAATACGGTAGGCAATTACATCTGGCATTGCCCCTTCCATGCCATAACCCGTTTGAATGGTCACTGCACGATCCCCTATAGCGGCTAAGAGTACAATCCCATTATTCCGTTCCTTTCCACCAACACCCCATTTTTTAGCTAGGCGGACTGCATAATCAGCCACATCATAGCCATCCGTAGTATTGACCAAGACTACCGCAATCTGATTGCTGGTACTATCCTCAAAAGCCAGAAGTTTATTTTCTAAGGCTGAAATCTCCCCAGCAGATAAAGTCCCTGTATAGTCAGAGACCAGTCGCTTAGGTGCTTCAGGTATATTCTGAGCCTGTACAGCCACAAAGGCAAGCATCAACATCAAGATGATGAACTTGGCCTTGCAGCTACCCCAAAGGCTTATTCTAGTTGTTCTCGTATTCATTAGTTATTTCCAAAATAAATATCGTCCGGTAGTTCATTGATATCATCTGCTTTACGTGGAAAGTAATGTTGCAATTGCTCGCCTACATAAGTAATCCCCGCTATAAGCCCCTCCGCCATCTTCTCCTCTTTGAAGAGTGCGAACATCTGCAACTTGGTCTGCTCCCAAAAGGCCGAATCTACCCGTTCATTAATAGCTGTGTCGCCTATTAATGCAAATTCATGATCATCCACAGCCAAGTAAAACAGCACCCCATTCTTGAGCAGCGTCTTATGCATCTTTAAATCTCGGAAATACTTAACGGCCGCATCCAGTGCTACCCCTTTATTAAGCTTACGATCGATAACAAGCCGTATCTCACCCGAGGTTTTACTCTCTGCGACACTTATAGCCTGCACAATACGATCTTGCTCATCTTTTGAAAAAATATCCATAGCCGTTTAAAACAAAAAAAGATGAAATCAATCCGATCAAGCTACCGTAACAAACAAGCCGTTACCTGCATTTTGATTGTCAAAGACTCCATCTAACCATTAATAAAATAAACAGATAAATGCATGCAAACTACCTAAAGCGACATGCATTTATCCTTATATGATTACACCTTCAGGTTTAAAACGCGACAGTTGGAGCTTTATTAGCACCTTCAGCAGCTGTAAATGTACCTTTTGCTTTGAAACCAAAAATGCCTGCCATAATATTATTTGGGAAGCTACGCACAGTAGTATTATAGTCCTGCACCGCCTCATTATAGGATTTACGCTCTACAGAGATTCTGTTTTCGGTACCCTCTAGCTGCGCTTGTAACTCTTGAAAGTTAGCATTAGCTTTTAAATCGGGATAAGCTTCAACACTCACCAATAGTCTGCCAATGGACTGCGAAAGCGCATCTTGCGTCTGTTGGTAGTTTGCGATAGAC
>JASLCA010000275.1 GCA_030146225.1 Sphingobacterium sp.
GCACACCGCATGGAGGGCCTTGGCGATATGCGCTACGGAATTCATGTAGCCCGCAAAGGTGGACTCACAGCCGATAAATGCCTGAATGCCTTCTCCCTAGCGGAGATTGAGGCCTTTTTCAAAAGTAAAAAGAAATAATTTGTATAAAATAAAAATCCCTTTAGCTCGCTAAAGGGATTTTTTGTAAATATTATTTATGGGTTATTTCTTGTAGTACTGACGTGCCTGTGGCAGTAAGCGCTTAATATCTTCAATTCTACGTACATCACTCGGGTGGGTACTCAAAAATTCTGGAGAAGAGTCCGCAGCCTTTGCGGATGCCATACGCTCCCAGAAGCCTACAGCTGTCTCTGGATTGTAGCCAGCCATCGCCATAAAGATTAAGCCTAGCTTATCAGCTTCCGATTCGTTTGCTCTGGAATATTTCAAAAGGGCCAACTGTCCTCCAATACCATAAGCATTGTTGACCAAGCCCTGCATAATCATACTTTTACCTGTGGTAGCTACGCCTAAAACTTGTGCGCCAATCTGCATCGCATATTGATTGGACATCTGCTCCATCGAGTGACGTGCAATTGCATGGGCAATCTCATGCCCCATTACAGTGGCTAAGCCCGCTTCATTTGCGGTGAAAGGAAGGATGCCTGTATATACGGCTACCTTACCCCCTGGCATACACCAAGCATTTACATCGGGACTTTCTATAAGATTAAATTCCCAAGCAAAATTGTATTGCGAAGCCAAGCCTTGGGAAGTTAGGTACTGATTGACGGCAGCGGCTATACTATTCCCTACGCGCTTTACCATAGCTGCATTGGAAGTACCTGTCACTACCTTGGTCTTTGGGGAACCCAAAAACTCCTTATAAGCAGCAGTTGCTTGGTTTTGAATCTGATCATCACTTACCAAGGATAACTGTTTTCTTCCCGATAATGGGACCGTAGAACAGGAGGCAAGTGTCAGCCCGACCATTGCCATAACTGTATATTTACTAAGCTTATTTTTCATCAGAACAAATATTTATTTAAAATCAGAAGAATCAGCATTCAGCTCTTCTAGACTATCTCTTTATAGCCTTAGTAAGTTGGATTTGATTTTCTTAGAATAATGGATACAAATCTTGTGCCTAAACTTAGGCTTTGCGCTTTCCGAACAAATATATTTTGGATTCATGTCCTTTCAAAAGCCGCTCTATGTTCTTCTGATGGGTTACCAGAATTAATGCACATATCGCTACGGCATATAAGAGAACGGCCGGAACGGTAGTATGAAATATAAATGCAATGCTAAATGGAAAGGTAAATCCTGCCAAAATCGAGCTCAAGGACACATAATGTGTAATCAACAGGGTCAATATAAATACACTTACACAGCATAATGCTGCCTCTGGCTGAATCGCAATAACCATCCCGAATAAGGTGGCTACTCCTTTCCCTCCTCTAAATCCAGCAAATACAGGGAATAAATGGCCTAAAACAGCAATAACACCCAATGCCAATTGAAAATTCACAAATTGGGAAGAATTGGGCATGCCAACGATATTGGAGTCGAGAAGATAAGGCAAATTGGTAGCCGTCCAACCTTTTAGAATGTCTACAAACATAACAATGGAGCCAGCTCGCTTTCCAAGTACCCGAAAGGTATTGGTTGCACCAGCATTTCCACTGCCAAATTCTCGAACGTCAACGCCATAGAAGGCGCCTCCAAACCAGACAGCAGATGGAATAGACCCAAAAAGATAAGCTAATAAAACTATGCCTACTAAATACAATGAAATCATAAACTATTTAAGCTTCCTAAATGTAATTAAATTAATTTAGCCTTTAAACTTAAATCCAAACTTTTAACAGAATGAGTTAAGGCGCCCACAGATACAAAATCTACTCCCGCCTGCGCATAAGCTACGATGGTTTCTAAGGTAATTCCTCCAGAAGCTTCGGTCACTAAGCGTCCAGCATTCATTGTCACGGCCTCTTTTACCAAGGCCGGTGTAAAATTATCTAGCATCACACGATCTACCTTGGCTAAGGTCAATACCTCGGCAAGTTCAGCTATATTGCGTACTTCTATTTCTATAGGTATATTTAATTGATGTTCCTCGCGGTAGGCCTGCGCCCTTTCCAGTGCTGGCTTAATTCCACCCGCATAGTCCACATGGTTATCCTTAATCAAAATCATATCATACAGTCCGAAGCGGTGATTTTCGCCTCCACCTATACGAACGGCTTCTTTTTCTAAAAATCTTAAAAGCGGGGTTGTCTTGCGGGTGTCTAATACTTTTGTATTGGTCCCTACGAGCAAGCTCGCATATTCTGCTGTACGGGTAGCAATCCCTGACATACGCTGCATTACATTTAAGATTAAACGTTCTGCCTTGAGTATGCTATGTAACTTCCCTTTAACGTACAGGGCTATATCTCCTACTTGTACGGCATTGCCATCAAATAGCTTGATGTCTACCAAAAGTGAGGAATCAATAATATGTAAGATATCCTTGGCGACTTCAACCCCTGCTAATATGCCTGCCTCTTTTACAAGCAGTTGGGCTTCGCCTATTGCGTCTTCAGCTATAGTAGATAATGAAGTATGGTCCCCTTCTCCTACATCTTCCGCTAATGCCAATGCAACAAATCTCTCTAGTTTACCAATATCAACGGCCATCTTTTTTGAGTTAATTTAGGCGAAGATGGAGAAAATTTATTTTATAATAAAATTGTTCTACGAATTTCACCATTATTCAATCCGCTTATTCTACCCTGAATTCGGAGACTCTGTATATATTATTGGATTCTATAAGCTTTACAAAGACTCTATAGGTGCTGGTATTTGTACGTAATGAAAAAACCACAAAGGAATTTGTAGAACTTTTGGCGCGTTGTAGCTCCTTGAGCTGAGTCACCTTGTTGGAACGAAAAAAATCGTTAATAAGTAGCTCTGCTTGAAAACGTGTGTATACACGCTCATCTCTTTTCAGTGATAAGGATACATTGTTCATAAAATGCGCACTCAACTCCTTCGCATTGCCTGTCTTTAGCGCCGTAGCGAGCGAACTAACAACAATTTCGAAGGGATTTTTTGCGCTAACCTGTAAACTTGAAAATGACACGAAAGCCAACAAGAGAATACATTTAACAATTTTCATGTAGCAAAAAATAATATAGAATAACTCTGTGAGGGGGTAGTTTCCTCAACTTGGGAACTGCATGCTAAAACTATGCCAATAAGTGCTATGTTTTTCAAATAAATAGCAAATCAAAGCTACGTTATTTTTTACAAAATCGATATATTTGTATGTGAGTAATTTAGAAAACAAAAAAGTAGCCCTCCTAATCCTAGATGGTTTAGGCTATGGCAAAGATGATAGTTCCAATGCTGTAAAAGCAGCAAACACCCCATATTTAGATTATTTGCTTGCAACTTACCCTCATGCTACCCTTGAAGCTTCCGGGGAGGCTGTTGGCTTGCCGGATGGACAGATGGGCAATTCTGAGGTGGGTCATATGAATTTAGGTGCAGGCCGTGTCGTTTATCAAGAATTAGGACGGATCAATAAGCTGGCTAAAGCTGGGGACTTTAAAAAGAATCAAGTAATACAAGATGCCTTTAGCTATGCTAAGGCAAACGATAAAAAAGTTCATTTTATAGGACTGCTATCCGACGGGGGCGTGCATGCACATATTGAACACTTAAAAGCCCTTTGTGATGCTGCCAAAGATGCCAACCTAAGGGAGGACCAAGTCTTTATTCATGCTTTCTTGGATGGTCGGGATACGGCTCCAAACGGAGGTCTAGGCTATGTAAATGATTTACAAAACCACCTGCTGCACTCCCGTGGTCAGCTGGCTACGGTAATCGGCAGATACTACGCTATGGATAGGGACAATCGCTGGGAGCGCGTGAAGGAGTGTTATGATTTATTGACTAAAGGTATTGGCACAGCCACACAAAATATTCAACAAGCGATAGAGACTTCCTATGCGGAAGGCATTAGCGATGAGTTTTTCAAGCCGGTTGTCTTAACGGATGCTCAGGGCCTCCCACTGGCAACTATTGCGGAAGGAGATGTGGTTTTCTGCTTTAACTTCCGCACAGACCGCGGTCGGGAAATTACCATTGCTTTAACACAAGAAGCTTTTCCCGCACAGGAGATGACGCCACTAGATCTGTACTATATAACGATGACGGGCTATGATGACTCCTTTAAAAATGTTCATGTTGTTTTTCAAAAAGACAACCTTACAAATACTTTAGGCGAGGTACTAAGTGCTCAGGGCAAGACCCAAGTGCGTATTGCTGAAACTGAAAAATACCCGCACGTCACCTTCTTCTTCTCGGGTGGTCAAGAGACTGCTTTTGATGGTGAACGTAGGTTACTGGTTCCTTCTCCAAAGGTTCCTACTTATGATATGCAGCCTGAGATGAGTGCGCAAGGGATTACAGAGGCTATCTGCATCGACATGAGCAACAATGCGCCAGATTTTATCTGCCTTAACTTTGCCAATCCTGATATGGTTGGACATACCGGTGTTTTTGAAGCGGTAGTGAAGGCGGTAGAAACCGTTGATGCCTGCACAAAAGAGGTTGTGGAGACAGGACTTAAGCATGGCTACTCCTTTATTATTATTGCTGATCATGGTAACTCAGAGTTTATGATCAATGAAGATGGCTCTATAAATACAGCGCATACGACTAACTTGGTTCCATGTATTTTAATTGATTCGGATTATAAGCAGGTAAATGATGGTAAGCTAGGTGATATCGCTCCCACAGTTCTGAAACTGATGAATGTGACTATTCCTGCTGAAATGACTGGAAATGTATTGGTATAAAAAGAAGCTTCACAAGGTAATGTTAGCAATGACTAGCATTGCCTTGTTTGTATCCTGTTCGGAGAAGATCGAACAAGTTCCTAAGTTTGCGGATGCTCAGCTCAATATTCCGGCTTTCTTCAATAAGGAAATTGCGCATTTAAAGGCGCTTAATCCGAAGGTATCTAAGACGGTTGTGAAAGATACTATTGCTGAAACGCAGGAGATGCAGATCAACAATTGGGATACTGAACTCGCTAGCTTTGTGGCCGTAGACATTAATAAGCCTGCCTATGGGGGGTACCTCAAGAAGGATAGCAGTGATTTAACCGTTACCTATAGCAGTACGAATCCCGCATTGGAGATTCAATTTGTACAGATTAAGTACGATGCTGCAGGCAAGCCTTTATCATTTCTTATTGAAAAGAATATCGATAACCTCTTGTATCAGACCGCGGAGAAACTCACCTATACCACAGGGGAAAGTTACCGCTTGGAGAAGAAGCAACATGTTTTGTTGTTAGGGGATAAATACTACCAGATTTCGGGCGACATCAAGCCACTCTAACAAGATATACCTATGCAGCTACTAGGCTAAGCCTTTTTACCTGCATAGGCTTTTCCCCCTAAAACTGTCTCTAAACGCTTAGCTGGCCTTTCTGATAGGCTATTTTCACCTAAGTAGAGAAATTTAAATACTTATTTATAACCTTTCCAAATTTTATATTATGCATGCATAGTACTAATTAGTATATTTATATTTGTATAAACCCACAAAGGATAGTTATGATCAGTCAACTAATATTTTTATGCTTGTTTATCGTTGCGCTATTTTTCTTTGGACGCAATGCATTAAAGATCTATAAGAACATAAAGCTGGGACGAGACACGCAGCGAACAGACAATCCTGGGCAGCGTCTACGCACGATGCTATTGGTGGCCTTTGGCCAAAAGAAGATGTTTAAAAAGCCTCTACCGGCTATCCTACACCTCTTTGTCTATGTTGGCTTCTGTATTATCAACTTGGAAATGTTGGAGATTGTTATTGATGGCGTCTTTGGTACGCATCGGGTATTCTCCTTTTTAGGCACGGGCTATGCTTTCCTTATCGCGAGCTTTGAGTGGCTAGCACTTGGGGTCTTGCTGAGTTGTCTAATCTTCTTTATTCGTAGGAATGCTTTAAACATCTATAGATTTAGTGGCAAGGAGCTTAACAACTGGCCGAAGACGGATGCGAATCTGATTCTTATTACGGAGATCTTGCTGATGGCTGCATTTTTATTTATGAATGGCGCTGATGCTAAACTGCAGTCCCTAGGTGCAGAAGGCTATCATGTAGCGGGTGCATTTCCTGTTAGTCAGTTTTTAACTGGCATGCTGCCGGATTCAGTAGCTAGCCTAGTGCTGCTGGAGCGTTTCTGTTGGTGGTTCCACATTATTGGGGTATTGCTTTTCTTAAACTATCTTCCGCTTTCGAAACACTTACATATACTTTTGGCTTTCCCAAATACATATTTTTCAAACTTGCAGCCTAAAGGCAAGCTGACTAACTTGCCTACTGTTACGGCTGAGGTTAAAGCCATGTTGGACCCGAGCTCTCCCCCACCTACGGCTGAGGTAAGCAGGTTTGGCGTGAAGGATGTCCAAGACTTAACCTGGAAGAACTTACTCGATGCGTACACCTGTACCGAATGTGGTCGTTGTACGGCTAGCTGTCCAGCTAATATTACGGGCAAGCTGCTCTCGCCACGTAAGATTATGATGGACACGCGGGATCGCTTGACGGAGGTCGGCAAAAATATTGACAAGAATGGAGCCTTTGAGGATGATGGAAAAGCCCTATTGGACGATTACATTTCAAGGGAGGAAATATGGGCCTGTACAAGCTGTAATGCTTGTGTAGAACAGTGTCCCGTTAATATCAATCCCTTGGAAATTATTATTGGCCTCAGACAGTATGCCGTTATGGAGGAGTCTCAAGCGCCAGCTAGCGTTAATGCCATGTTTGGCAACCTAGAAAACAATGGTGCGCCTTGGAAATATGCCCAAGCGGATCGTGCCAATTGGACAAATACATAACTACTGCTTGAACCTTGTTGTTTAGCTTGGTTCTAGCAATTACTATTTAAGCTCATTAACATTACTATAAAAGAAAGCGTTATATGGAAAACACTTTTCACGTACCCACAGTAGCAGAATTAGTAGCTAAAGGCGAAACCCCCGATTTATTGTTCTGGGTAGGTTGTGCTGGAAGCTTTGATGAACGTGCACAACGTATAACTAAAGATATATGTAAGATTCTACAGCATGTAGGCATCAAATACGCCATTTTAGGCACAGAGGAAAATTGTACCGGCGATCCTGCGAAACGTGCAGGCAATGAGTTCCTCTTTCAGATGCAGGCCATGACCAATATTGAGATCTTACAAGCCTACGACATTAAGAAAATCGTGACCGCCTGCCCGCATTGTTTTAACACCCTGAAGAATGAGTATCCGGAACTGGGAGGCAAGTTTGAAGTCATCCATCATACCGAACTGATTCAAGGCTTAATGGATGAAGGCAAGCTGCGTCCTACCGATGGTCATGTATTCGAAGGCAAGAAGATTACCTATCATGATCCTTGCTACCTTGGGCGTGCAAATGAAGTGTATGAAGCTCCACGCAAGGTTTTGGAATCCTTGGATGTACAATTGTCTGAAC
>JASLCA010000027.1 GCA_030146225.1 Sphingobacterium sp.
GCTTTAACACAGGCTTAGCTTGCTTGCCCACCCAAGTAGATAGGTTAGTAAAGCTTACTGTAGGCAAAGAGCGCTTTGGGGCAAAGCCCAATACAGACTTTACAATCCCAGCCAAAAAAGGAGTCCTTACCACCGCATTATACAGCGGGGCAACATAAGATCCCAAGTGTTGGCTTTTAGTGAAATTCGCAATAACCGTTGCCCGGAAGGAAGCCCCATTTGCATCATAATAATGCTGTAGGAATTCCGCCTTCATCTTGGCCACATCCACACTCGAAGGACACTCACTCTTACAGGCTTTACAGCTTAAGCACAGGTCCATAACCTCTTTAATCTCCTGATGGTCAAACTTGTTTTGCTTTGTAGAGTTGGTCAGAAACTGACGTAAGAGGTTGGCTCGTGCACGCGTAGTATCCTTTTCATCACGCGTAGCCATAAAGGAAGGACACATTGTGCCCCCACTCAGCTCCGTCTTGCGACAATCTCCAGAGCCAGAGCATTTCTCGGCCAATCGCAGGATGCTCTCCTCTTTCGTAAAATCAAAGTAGGTAGTCATGGGCTCGCCCTGAGCCAATTGATCATAACGCAAGGAGGTATCCATCGCTGGCGTATTGACAATCTTATTGGCATTAAAAATACCATGCGGGTCAAAAATAGCTTTGGTCTGCTGCAAGAGGGCATAAACCTTTTCCCCCAAAACCTTGCCGATAAACTCCCCACGTAATCGCCCATCACCATGCTCCCCACTTAAGGAACCATTATATTTTAAAACTAAATCAGTTGTCTTCTCTAGAATGGAGCGAAACTTACGCTTGCCCTCAGCCGTTTTTAAATTTATAAACGGCTCGATATGCAACTCCCCAGCACCTGCATGCGCATAATAAGAAGCATGCACCTGCTCTGCGGCCAATAGCTGCTGCACATCCGCAACGTAAGCAGGAAGATCTTCGGGCGACACCGCACAATCCTCAATTAGATTTACGGGCTGCTCATCTCCTGGCAGATTTCGAATTAAGCCCAAGCCAGCCTTGCGCACATCCCAGACCAAGTTGGTTTGGCTTGCACCAGTAATAAAGGGGTAAGCATACCCCAAACCCTTGGCGATCAACTCCGCCTTAAGAGCCTCAGCTTTCTGTAGCAAAAGCGTAGGATCATCGGATCTAAACTCAACAATTAATAAAGCTTGCGGATCCCCCTCAATAAAGAATCTATTGTGCTGATAAGTAGGATGCCCCACGGTAAAGTCCAAGATATACTTGTCCACCAGCTCAGAAGCTTCCGGCGCATGCGCCAAAGCAACAATATTGCCCTCCATACAGGCTATCATATCCTCAAAGTGCACGCAGAGCAAGCCTATCTCCTGGGGAGGCAAGGGCATTAATTGCAACTTAGCCTCCGTAATAATGCCGATTGTGCCCTCCGAGCCTGCCAACAAGTTGCACAGGTTAAAAGGCTTCGACTTATCCACCAAAAAATCTAAGGCATAGCCCGTATTACGGCGGGTCAAGGATTTCTTAGGGTAGCCCGAGACAATAGCCGAGATATGCTCCTCCTTAGTCAACAGCTCATTTAATTGACGATACAACTCCCCTTCCCGCGTGGTCGCTTTTAATTTTTCAAAATACTGCGCAGTATCCAACTCCTCAAATACAACGGCTGAACCATCGTCCAATAAGACATTCGCAGACAAAAGATTTTTACGGGTGTCCCCCCATACGATGGAGTGTAGCCCCGAGGAGTTATTGCCAATCATCCCCCCTACCATCGCCCGACTCGCGGTGGAAGTCTCCGGGCCAAACATTAAGCCAAATGGCTTTAGGTAATTATTTAAGTCATCTCGAATAACCCCAGGCTGCACCCGCACCCAGCCGGCCTTTACATCTAACTCAATAATCTGATTAAAGCTTCGCGATACATCCACCACAATCCCAGAGCCCACCACTTGCCCAGCCAAAGAGGTGCCTGCAGTACGCGGAATCAAGGTTACTGAGGCTGCTCGCGCAAAGGAAATCAAGGTGCTTAAGTCTTCCTGATCTACAGGGATAGCAACAGCTAATGGCTTTTCCTGGTATACAGAAGCATCAGTAGCATATGCCAATAGCATGGTCTCATGCTTTGGGTTAGCAGTGTCATAAAACAAATCCCCGGTCAAATCAACAGAAAGTTGCTTAAGTTTATCAATTATTCGCACGTATTTATTATTTTTATAAAACAAATCTAAAGAATTCGCTCAGAACTTACTACTATTTTGAGTTATTATTCGGAAAGATTACTAAATACGCACAAACATGCACGTTTAGTAAATAACAAAACCTGACCTCTAAAGAAAAGCTTCAATACAAAGCCTCTTTTAGCGAATAAAATTCTAAAAATCAAATAATAATTTGAATTTTATTCAAATTTAAATACTTTTGCACTACTATGGGAAAATTGGAATTCAATCTCGACCAAATCGATTACCAAATCTTGCGCATCATGCAAGATAATGCACGTACAAACAATGCCGATATTGCGCGGGAATTAGGCATGGCGCCATCAGCCATCTTAGAACGCGTCAAGAAATTAGAGCAAAAGGAGGTTATTCTGCAGTACAATGCCAAGATTAATCCAAATGCCCTAGATCAGAAACTCTTATCCTTTATCTTTATAAAGGCGCAAGATATAATAGGTGTTCAAAAAGTAGGCTTTCTACTAGCCGAAATCCCTGAAGTTCAGGAAGTGCATGATATTGCTGGGGATGATGGATATTTGGTAAAGGTACGCACCAATGATGCAGCTGGCTTGGTGGATCTGATGCGCAATTCCTTAGGGAAAATTGAAGGGATAATTTCCACAAGAACAACGATTGTTCTTGAAACGGTTAAGGAAGAGCAGAAACTAGTTATTCCGGCGAAAAAACAATATGACTAAAAACAATCAAAATTCTCCAAGTGTTACCAGCCTTGTATTCGCATACTTGGTGGTATACATTGTATGGGGCTCTACATTTTTCTTTATTGAGAAAGCCCTGCGGAGTTTCAGTCCCTTCGTATTAGGATCTGTACGCTTTATAATTGCCGGTACCTTGCTGATGAGTTTCTGCAAAATTATGGGCCATAAACTTTTTATAAAGTCTGCGGTTAAGGATGCTTTATTTATTGGCTTCCTACTCCTGTTTGTGGACATGGCAGCAATTATCTGGTCTGAGCAATATATATCTAGCGGGATTGTCTCCATTCTGTCGGCTGCTACGGCAATCTGGTTTATAGTTTTTGACAAGCCTAAATGGAAACAAAACTTCTCCAGCCCACCTATTGTATTGGGCTTGATCTTTGGCTTTTTGGGGGTACTTATGCTATTTGCGGAACAGATATTCGCTAGCAACACAGCTGAAGAGGATAAAACCATGAAGCTGACAGCTATGATTGTATTAATCATCGGTACGATTGGCTGGACAATAGGCTCTCTGGTATCTAAATACAGCAAGGAAAAGAAAGATAAAGAAGCCCAAGAAGAAGACCTCAATGTCATGGTGCGAACAGCTTGGCAGATGGTCTCAGCAGGGGTTTCCTTTACAATTGTGGCCTTAATAAATGGAGAATATGCTAAATTCGATATTAGCGCCGTAACAGACGCAGATTGGGGTGCCATGGCCTATCTAGCAACAATGGGATCCATACTAGCCTTCGGAAGTTATATCTTCCTCTTACAGCATAGACCAGCTACTGAGGTAAGCACCTACGCCTATATCAATCCAATAGTCGCCCTCTTGCTGGCACATTTTTTCACCAGCCATCAGGTTACGAATATGCAAATTTTCGGCTTGATCATTGTGCTTTTCAGTGTACTCTTAATGAACTGGGACCTCTATAAGGACAATAAAAAATTCACTGTTTATAAGCGTGCAAAAAGAATAAAGAAATTACGAGAGATGGCACCGCAAAGTAGTATACCACGTATTATTGAGATATCAAATTTCAACAGTAAACACGAAAAACGAAAAGCTAAATCCGAGAAACAAAAGAAGGACGAAAGCCTTTAATATAAATGCCGAAGAGATTAACCCATCTCTTCGGCATTCTTTTTAGCGCCTTCCAATAGCCGCCCCCATTTATATTACTGGAGAAAACTAGTCAAGGGGATAAATACTAGCGTCCAGTCGGCATAAGCCTTAAAGATAGCAGCTTGCTTTTAAGCCTACTCAGAGCTAGGCAATCATTAGGCTTAACCAAGGCATGCTAGCCTAGCTTAAATCTAAGTTTAAAGCGAATTTCCGCAATAAGATGTTCAATGGGATATTTAATTTCCAATCGTCTGAAAAAGCAATTCACCTAGTGCACAACCTATTACAAGGCCTAATAAAACACATAATGATATTCTAATCCAAAATGGAATATCGAAGAACTTAACCATAGCTCACAATTAAAAACAGCAAAACACAGCGTTAAATATCGAAAAATATTTAACTATCAAGATATAAATATAATTAAAATAATTGCCTTCTGCTAATAATTTTAAAAAAATAAATCCCTATCTGAAACAAAATGAACCAAATACAACTTATTACAGGAGCAAGAGTCGAATTTCGCTGAATAGCAATTAACCAGAGGTTAAACCAAAATCAAAGTTTTTGGATGCAGACTGTAGCAAAACGCGAAGAAGACTCGTATTAATTGTATCAACAAATAAAAAAGATTAAAGATGAGAAAGTTTTCTGTTAGATTATTGCTTTGTTCAGTAGTAGGCTTACTAGTATTCAATAGCTGTTTAAAAGACGATGATAACTACACGCCTATTCCTAATGGCTTTATGCTGTATGTCAATGCTTTTCCTGAAGAAGATGCTTTATTTTACTTTATAGATGGGCGGAGTATAAGTAATAATATAGCGCCAATCACCTATAAGAGCTATACCGCAACCAGACTATTTACGGGAAGTAGAAAACTCGAAGTGAGGCCAGCCAATTCTAGTAAAACGATTATTGATTCCACACTTGTAATTAAGGATGCTACAGCCTATACTTCCTTTGTGTACGGCACGAAAGAACTTCCGCAATTTGCATTGGCAGAGGATAAAGCTATTCCAAACCTAGGCGATAAGTTTGGCTTGCGCTATTACAACTTTGCCAATGGCGTTGAAGAGACCAACTTATTCCTAAGCGATGATACGGAAGCTTCATTTAGCAAGCGTGCATTGGAAACTGGAGAGTCTGTGGTCTTAAATCAAGCATTTGTGGCTAAGGAAACCAAGAAAAGCACCCTGATCGTTAAAGACAATGCAGGTAAAGAGCTTGTAAAAAGAGATTTCACCTTTCAAAAAGGCCAGTATTACACCGTTATCCTTACAGGTGTTAAAGACAATGCCACTACCCCCTTGTATATAGGCGTAGTTGCTATTCAATAAAGACAAACTATCTTTCTGATTTATATATGAAATGCCTAGCCTACTAGGCATTTCTTATTGGCAAGCAAGCTCCAGCTCTGCGGTGCCAAAGCCCAATTGCAAGGCCCTAAATTAAGCCAGAGCTACCTTAAACAGCCCCAATTTAGGGGACAGCCCATAGATTTCAAGGGCCAATTTAGCCTTGCCTAAGCAGTTTCAGCTGCTGCATATTTTACAGCTAAAAAAAATCATACGATAAATGTGAAGAGGCGCTAATAAAATGATTATTTTCGTCTTTCAATTTAAAAAACGAAACAGGCTTTTTTCATGCAATTAACAAAGTTAGAGATAAAAGGGTTTAAAAGCTTCGGCGACAAGATTACTATTAACTTCAATGAGGGGGTTACGGCTATCGTGGGTCCCAATGGTTGTGGTAAGTCTAATGTTGTGGATGCTATACGCTGGGTGTTGGGTGAACAAAGCACGCGAATGCTACGCTCGGAAAAGATGGAAAACATTATTTTTAATGGAACAGTCAACCGCAAGCCGGCCAACCTCGCAGAAGTTTCCTTAACATTTGAGAATAATAACAAGCTCCTGCCTACAGAATTTTCTACGGTGACGATTACGCGTAAGCTGTACCGGAATGGGGATAGTGAATACAGGCTCAATGATGTAAAATGTAGATTAAAGGATATTACTGACCTCTTTCTTGATACAGGTATTGGCGCCGACTCCTACTCCATTATTGAATTAAAGATGATTGATGAAATCATTAATAATAAAGAGAACTCGCGTCGCAATCTTTTTGAAGAAGCCTCTGGAATTTCCAAGTATAAGGTGCGTAAAAAGCAGACCTTATCTAAACTAAAAGACACCGAAGGAGATCTCTCTCGGGTTGATGATCTCCTGTATGAAATCGATAAAAACCTCAAGCAATTAGAGGTACAAGCTAAAAAAGCCGACAAGTACTTTGTCTTAAAGGAGCAGTATAAGGAAGCCAGTGTGGGCTTGGCATACTACCGCCTAGATGGCTTTAGTGGCGAGCTGGAGCGCATTGCTGAGCAAGAGCACAATCAACAGCTAACCCTGACTTCCACGGCGGAGCTTATTGAAAAGCAGGAAAATGAATTGCGCAGCCTACGTGCAGATATTCTTGCAAAGGAAAAGAATCTAGCGACACAGCAACGCAGCACACATGAATACAGCAATAAAATCCGCGCATATGAGTCGGACAAGAAGATAAAAAATGAGCAGATGCGCCATCTCCAAGATAAGGAGATGCGATTAACGGCTGAGCTCAACAATGACAAGAAGCAGCTAGAACATGTCTTGTATACCTTAAAAAGAT
>JASLCA010000303.1 GCA_030146225.1 Sphingobacterium sp.
CTTTTGCTGCTGGGGAATCTAATCCTACCTTCTTATTACGCTATATCGCTGTGATGACTAAGGTGGATAGCAAGCTAGCGCAAGCGGCGAAGTCAAAGCTGGATGCCATTGCGGATCCCTCTTTTCTGAAGTCAGCTGATGGCTGGGCTGCTATTGCTTTGCTGGCACAAAATCCTACGGATAAGTACGCCACGTTTTTCTTAGCCAACAAGGAATATTTCCAAAGTATTGCTCCAGCGGAGGCCTTTCAAGCAAAGGAGTTGCAATTGTTAAAGCAGGCTATGTATGGCTACTTACGTGCTGAAGATAAAGCAGCTTTCTATCAGAGCCTTGCGTATTTTAAGAACAGTACGGATAAACAATTGCAGCTAGAAGGCGCAATGTTCGAAGTGGAGTGGATCGCTGCAAAGGAAAGTCCAAAAGATTTTGTACGCTATACCGAGCAGCTACGTAAGGGCTTATTGAAAGATCAAGATGATAAGTTAAGCTTTATTGCGCGTCGCAATGCGAATAAGTATAGTGGAGACAAGGTGGACCCTAAGGTATTGCAGCAATGCTATGTATTAGGAAAGCAGGCTGTAAAGCTTAATCCAAATGAATATTCCAATCAAGGTACTTTAGCAGAAATCTGTATTCTCTTGAAAAAGAAAAAAGAAGCCGTTAAAGCAGCAGAGGCTGCACTTGCCTTAGCGGAATTGGAGACTTCCAAGATTGTTAAAATTGCAACTGCTTTATTAAGCAGAGCGCAAAGTATGTAAGGCTATGGGAAATAAAACTATAATCAGCTGCTTGGCAGCAATATTTATACTTGGAACAGCAAAAGCGCAAGAACAAGCCTTCACGATAGAGATTCAGGCTAAGAATACCTTGCCTGCTAACAATAAGGTCTTTGTACGCTATATGCAGGGCAACCAATTAGTGCTGGATTCCTTGTCGATACAAGGAGCTTCCCAATCTTATGCGGGGCGCTTGCTTGAGCCTACTTTAGTGACCTTATTTTATGCCCCTGAGGGGGGACCTTTTTTTGGTAGTAAGCGTCGTGAAAAATTGGATAAGCTAAACTTCTATGCTGCAGCAGGGCTAACTAAGGTAAGCTTTGGAGAGCGCATCGAGGATGCACAGGTCGAGGGTGGGGAGCTCCAAGCTGCTTATGCACATTATCAGCAGCATATGCAGGCCCATGACCGCAAGTTAGAAGCCTTGATAAGTAACAGAAGTGCGCTTTATGTGGATAAAGACGCGAACAAGGAGGCTATTTTGGCTTTGCAGGCCACAATTGAAAGCGATGAGCGGGCTAAAGATGTTGCGAAAGAAGAATTTGTACTTGCTAATCCTTCTTCTTATTTCAGCCTGTTAGCTGTTAAAGAATTAGCGGGCTATGCAATCGATGTGCCACGCATAGAACCACTCTTTGCTAGTTTGTCTACCGCTTTAAAAGCAGATCCAATAGGACAGGATTTAGAAAGGCGTCTCGCTTTAGCTAAAAGACTTGCTGTTGGACAGCTAGCTCCAGACTTTACACAGCCCGACAGGGATGGGAAGTTAGTTCGGTTGTCGGACTTTAGGGGACAATACCTTTTACTCGACTTTTGGGCTTCTTGGTGTGGCCCTTGTCGTGCAGAAAATCCGAATTTGCTGAAAGCCTACCAAAAGTATAAGGAGCAGAATTTTAATATTCTGGCTGTCTCCTTGGATAGACCTGGGAAAAAGCAAGATTGGTTAAATGCAATTGAAAAAGACGGCCTTCCTTGGCATCATGTTAGTGATCTCTTGGGTTGGAAAAATGAGGCCTCAACGCTGTATGGGATACAGGCTATTCCGCAGAATGTGCTGATTGATCCGGCAGGAAAGATTGTTGCCAAAAATCTGCATGGAGCAGAATTGGAAAGAATCTTGCAGGAACTGCTATAATCTTATGCTAATAAAAAGGGGGCTTGATAAAGCCCCCTTTTTTTATGTCCAGGATCATATATTGACTGCTTATTTTTGGGTACCTTGTACTACGTGCCTGGTGAACCTATATAATTTCACGAGGCTCTTTATTTAATACTATAGGATTCGCCTTTGCTTGTATTGCTAAAGCGTCTTCGACTTAAAAAACAAAGATTATGCAGATAGCTTCAATTTTGGATCAATTAACCTATGGCGAGCAAAAGCCTGCGGTAAGTGTTTTATTGGATACTCCTACGGGTAAGGAGGTACGGATTGTCTTTCGGGATGGCCAAGAAATGAAGGAGCATCAATCGCCCTTTCCTATTGTTGTAGAGATTGTGGACGGGCATATTGACTTTGCGGTAGAGGGGGTGGTTCAGCCATTAAAGAAGGGGATGTTAATTGCCTTGTCGGCTGGAGTTCCCCATGGTCTTTTGGCCAAGATGGATAGTATTGTGCGCCTGTCCTTGCACAAGGGAGATAGCCTAAAGCGGGTTGATGAAGTCTTGAAAGACTAATCCTAGCTCTTTAAAATCAAGAAAAAACGTAGCTTTGTAGAAACCCCGCTGTACATGATTATTATCGATTCACCTTCAAATAATGCCTATTTTAATATTGCTTCTGAGGAGTACTTGTTGACGAAGTTTCCACAGGCAGATATCTTCTTGCTGTATGTAAATGCGCCTTCTATTATTGTAGGGAAGTTTCAAAATACCTTAGCGGAGATAAATCTGGATTATGTGGAGCAGCAGCAGATTAAGGTGGTACGTCGGATGTCTGGGGGTGGCACTGTATACCATGACTTGGGAAATCTAAATTTTTCTTTTCATACCTTGTTGGACAAACAAGATTTCTTGGACTTTTCTACCTTTACGCAACCTATTGTAAGCTTGTTAAACAGGTTGG
The DNA here is from genome assembly GCA_030146225.1 of Sphingobacterium sp. Taxonomy (GTDB): domain Bacteria; phylum Bacteroidota; class Bacteroidia; order Sphingobacteriales; family Sphingobacteriaceae; genus Sphingobacterium. Next base: position 2,839 of record JASLCA010000303.1, read on the forward strand.
GCGTGCCGGCTAAGTTGGAAGGTAGAAATGATCTTTTGGTGGATGGCAAGAAATTTAGTGGGAATGCAAAGCTCGCTAAGGCTGGTAAGATGATTCAGCATGGTACGATCTTGTTGAATTCGCAGATGGAGGTTTTGGCTGATGCCTTAAAGGTTAACCCCCTGAAGTTTATTGACAAGGCGGTTAAATCAAATCGCTCTCGGGTAACCAATTTAATTGATTACCTCCCCAAGGATACCAGTACCGAAACTTTAAAACAACTGCTTATTGCAGAGATTATCCGTGAAAACCCAGCTGCGGTTATGCATGCTTTTGATGTTCAGGATTTGGCGGCTATTGAGCAGTTGGTAAAGGCTAAGTATGCTACTTGGGATTGGAACTTTGGGTTTTCTCCCAATTATAATTTTAAGCAGGCAATTAAAATCCCAGCTGGATTTATTGAGCTGCATATGGATGTGGACAAGGGTTATATTAAGCAGGTGAAGATCTTTGGAGATTTCTTTGCGGCTAGGCCTATTGAAGAGCTGGAGGCTAAGTTAGTTGGCTTAAAACATCATCTAGCTCCTATTGAGGAATTGCTTTCGCAGGTCGTTTTAAGTGATTATTTTGGGAAGGTGGAGCTAAGTGAATTACGCGCGTTATTTAAGTAAGCTTTTGCTTTGATTAGCGCTAATAAAAATGCGCTGTGAACAGAAGTTTACAGCGCATTTTTTGTCTATTTAAGGGCTTTCTATTTTAAGAAGTCTGGATCCATAAAGGCAGGGTTGGGATACTTGTAAAATCCTTCGCCTGTGGCTACGCCCAGCTTGTTTTGATCGATAAAGTTTTTCTTAAGGTAATCTACTGTCTTTACGACTAATGGATCGCCTGTGGCATCTGCACTTAGTTTATTGATGTTGTAAGCGGTGGTAATGCCTACTATATCTAAGATGGCAAATGGACCTGTGGGTGCACCTGTGGCTGCCATCCAAGTCTTATCAATCGTATGTGCATCGGCTACTTCATTTACCAGCAGATTGGTGGCTGCATTTAAAAGCGGCACGAGCAGGGAATTGACAATATAGCCAGGCTGTTCTTTGTGCAGGGGCAGGGCAATCATGCCGATGTT
>JASLCA010000041.1 GCA_030146225.1 Sphingobacterium sp.
GGCGCGATACCGGGCTACGCTACACCCCGATTAAAAAGTATCACCTTTTTGTCTTGTGTGGCACAAAGATACAGCATTTTTAATACAAGTCAAGCGCTATTTTAAAGTTTACAGCTAAAACACTAGGCTATTGTAAGATAAAGTTCTAAGCCCTACTAATACCTAGCTATTGAAATCCGCTCTAATACATATCCTATAAGTAGTCTCTCCATATACCTACCTTAATAATCATCACTTCTTCTCTAATACATATCCTATAAGTAGTCCCTACATTTACTTACCATAGCAATATCCAATACTACCTATACTATATTAATGCCTATGAATGCTTACTTATAACCACCTTCACAAATACTACCTTTAGTAATCTGGCTAATACCTATCTATAATAGCGCTGCGAAACGAGGTCCCATTAGAAATGTGAAAAAAAAATAAAAGGAAGACATTTTTTTCATACCTTTGCAGTCATTAAGAAAACTAGAATATAAGATTGTTTAGAAAGTGCTTTTTTATTCCGTAAAAAAACGCTAATATTGCAATCCGATTTTTACAGGATATAAGTCGTTAATAATTACTCAAAATCATGGATTTAGTAAAATTTGTAGAAGAGCAAGCGGTCATAAAAAATGAAACCCCTGCTTTTAAAGCTGGAGATACCATCAGCGTTCATTATAAGATTCGCGAAGGAAATAAAGAGCGTGTTCAGGTCTACCAAGGTGTAGTACTTCAATTAAACAGCGAAAGTACTAACGCTACTTTTACTGTTCGTAAAATCTCTAACGGTATAGGTGTTGAGCGTATCTTCCCTATAAATTCACCAAACATTGATAAAATAGAAGTTAACAGTGTTGGTAAAGTTCGTCGCGCTAAATTATTCTATTTACGTGGCCTTACTGGTAAAGCTGCTCGTATTAAAAGTAAACGTATGTAATCTCGTATTACTACGAAAACATAAAAAAAGCCTCTTTTTAAGGGGCTTTTTTTATGCCTTATCTTTTCGAAAATAGGATTGCAGCCCTAAACAATCCACATAATGCCTTTATTCCCTCCCCACAACGCAAGCATTTGCTATTACAATATTTATGTTACAAACTAATTTGTAACAGTTTTATGCCTATTTTGAGGTGTAAATTATGAAAAAATCGATAACCTTCTTAACAGCCACCTTCTGCTTTTGCCTCACAGGCACTATGCTCCATGCTCAGGAAAACCTTCTGGATTATGCCAAAATGCAGTCCCAAAGCCTACATTATGCGGTTACTAAAACCAGCGAACCTATACTGATTGATGGGGATGACTCGGAGTCTTCCTGGAATAAAGCACAGTGGACAAGTAGCTTTATTGACATTGAGGGGGCTAGTAAGTCGAAACCGCTTTACGACAGCAAGGTTAAGATGTTATGGGATGAGGAGCACCTTTATATCTATGCCCTTATGGAGGAACCTCATATTTGGGCTGACTTGATAAATCATGACGATATTATCTACCACAATAATGATTTTGAAGTTTTCTTAAAGCCTTACCCCATGCAAGCCTTCTATTATGAGATTGAGGTTAATCCACTTAATACAGTAATGGATCTTATGATGGCCAAGCCCTACCGCCACGGTGGGGAAGCAATTATGCATTGGGATGTTAAGGGCCTTCGGTCGGCTGTACGCATTAAGGGCACGTTAAACGACCCTTCTGACAAGGATCAGTACTGGACAGTGGAGATGGCGATCCCCTTTAAGGCACTCAGTACCTATGGTAGAAATGCCACCCCAAAATTGAATGAGCATTGGCGTATTAACTTCTCTAGAGTTCAATGGCAACATCAACTCCGTGACAACACCTATGAACGCCTCCAATACAACAATAAACTACAGCCCGAGGACAACTGGGTATGGTCCCCGATCGGTCTGGTCAATATGCATTATCCCGAAAGATGGGGCTATTTGCAATTTGTAAATACGCATTTGGACGAAATCCAAAAGCCTACCTATGCAAACTTGGAAACTGTGGCTTGGAACTTACATTACTTACAACGCTTGTTTAAGATGGATCATCAGGTATTTGCTAGCGACATTAAGGAATTACAAAGCCACTTCCCTAGCCTGAAACTGCCTGTAGAAACCTATGCAAGCTATTTTTTTACCAACAATGCTAAAACCTTTTATCAAATAAAACTTACCGATACACAAGAGAATATCTCATTCTCAATAGACAGTCACGGATACTATAAAATCGATTATGAATAGCAGAAGAAACTTTATTAAAACCGCCGGCCTAGGCTTAGCGGCGCTCCAACTTCAGCCGCAAGAAGCCTTAGCACGAAGCGCAAATAGCCCCTTACTGTTTGACTTTTGGCTTTGGGCTAGACCGCATGATAAAGAAAGCGAAAGCCAACTTAAGACACGCTACCAAAGCTATAAAGACGCTGGGGTACGGGGAATTTTCTTTGAAAATTACAGCAAGCGACATTTTCAATTAGCCAAGGAATATGGTTTGGAAGCACATCGTTGGATGTGGACAATGAACCGCGGCGAAAAAGAATTATTGGAGAAACATCCTGAATATTATGCAGTTAGTAGATCGGGCAAGTCTTGCGCCGACAACCCACCTTATGTGGGCTACTACCGCTTCCTATGTCCTTCTCATCCAGATGTCCCCAAGTACTTGGAAGATCGGGCGCGTGAACAGCTTGAAAAAGAAGATGTGGATGGCTTACACTTGGACTATATACGCTATCCCGATGTTATTCTACCCGTTAATCTTTGGGAAAATTATAAGTTAGACCAATCTACAGAGCTTGCTGACTATGACTTCTGCTATAGCCAGTTTAGTAAGGATGCCTTTTTAAAGGAGACCGGGATCGATATTGACAAGGTGCAACGCCCTGAACAAAGTCTTTCTTGGCGCTCATTCCGCTATAGACAGATAACCAAGGTGGTTAATCATTTATGCACTACTGCACTGGAATACAAAAAACCCGTTACGGCTGCTGTCTTCCCAACGCCTGACCTTGCCCGAAGAATTGTACGCCAAGACTGGCCTAGCTGGAATCTGTCGGGAGTTTTCCCAATGATATACCATGGTTTTCACAAGGAACCTGTACAATGGATTGGCACCGCGGTTGCTGAAGGCGTGCAAGCAGTTCACGGTAGATATCCCCTCTATGCTGGCTTGTATTTACCAGACTTCAAAAATCTGCAAGAACTTAAAACAGGCATCCTTTTAGCAAAAGCCAATGGCGCGGCTGGAATTTCCCTCTTTGGAGAAACTGATTTTGACCCAGCAACCATCGCACTCTTGCGATCTGTACGTTAATTTCACAGCCTTCCAGCGAGCCTAGATGCATACTAAAGCTTGCCAAACAACAAAGTCTCCTTTTCAAAACTCACATGGAAAAGGAGACTTTGTATTATTATGTTTTATTTTCGATTAATTCCGAAAAAACCTTATCTTTGTATCCCGTACAAAAGGTAGATAATTCGGCCGTTTTTAAGCCCTTTTATCACTAAAATCCCATTAAATTGCTATGAGTAAATACATCTTTGTTACGGGCGGCGTAACCTCGTCGTTAGGAAAAGGCATTATTGCAGCATCTCTTGCTAAACTTCTACAAGCTCGCGGTTTTAAAGTTACCATCCAAAAGTTCGACCCCTACATCAATATAGACCCAGGCACCTTGAACCCTTATGAACATGGCGAATGTTATGTTACTGAAGATGGTGCTGAGACTGACTTGGACCTTGGTCACTACGAGCGCTTCTTAAATGTGCCTACTTCACAAGCCAACAATGTAACAACAGGTAGAATCTATCAACATGTGATTGAGCAAGAACGTGCTGGCGCTTACCTTGGTAAGACTGTGCAGGTTATCCCACATATCACTGATGAGATTAAACGTCGCATGCAATTGCTTGGACAAACCAATGAATACGACATTATTATTACTGAGCTTGGGGGTACTGTGGGGGATATAGAATCTCTTCCATTTATTGAAGCCGTGCGTCAACTGCGTTGGGAACTGGGTAATAGTGATTCTTTAGTAATTCACTTAACGCTGATCCCTTATTTAGCTGCTGCTGGCGAACTTAAAACCAAGCCTACTCAGCACTCCGTAAAAACGCTTCTTGAATATGGTATACAGCCAGATATCTTGGTTTGCCGTACAGAACATAAATTAACGCAGGAAATACGTAAGAAACTTGCCCAATTCTGTAATGTAAACATTAATGCTGTTGTGGAGTCTATCGATGCGCCTACCATCTATGATGTGCCATTGAATATGCTTAAAGAGCAATTGGACAAAACTGCATTAGCTAAATTAAAGCTTTCTACTAAACAGGAGCCGGACTTAGAAAGTTGGAAGGTTTTCTTAGGTAAGTTAAAAAACCCAACCAATGAAGTAACTATCGGACTTGTAGGTAAATATGTGGAGCTTCCGGATGCTTATAAATCTATAATTGAAGCATTTATTCACGCTGGATCAGTCAACGAGACCCGTGTTAAAGTGATATACATCGCTGCCGAAAGTTTAAATGACGAGAAGGTTGGAGACAAATTAAAAGACTTAGATGGCGTACTTGTTGCCCCTGGCTTTGGTGCGCGTGGCATGGAAGGAAAACTAGCAGCAATTAAGTATGTGCGTGAAAATCAAATTCCATTCTTTGGTATCTGCCTAGGTATGCAGTGTGCGGTTATAGAATTTGGTAGAAATGTCCTTGGTCTGGATGGCGCGAACAGCTATGAAATGGATGAAAATACTCCACACCCAGTTATCAACTTGATGGAAGAGCAGAAAAACATCACAAACATGGGTGGTACCATGCGTCTAGGTGCTTACGACTGTGAAATCAAAAAAGGCACAAAAGCCTTTGGCATTTATGGTAAAACTAAGATTTCCGAGCGTCACCGCCACCGTTATGAATTTAATAATGCTTACTTAAAACAATACGAGGAGGCAGGAATGATTGCTTCTGGCTTTAACCCGCTGACAGGTTTAGTGGAAATAGTGGAGTTGAAAAACCACCCTTTCTTTGTGGCTGGTCAATTTCACCCAGAATTAAAATCAACTGTTGCTAATCCTCACCCACTTTTTGTTAGCTTTGTAGCCGCTTCTTTGGCAAACCAAAAAAGCAAGTAGCAGAATTTTGAGTATAAAAAAAATAAAAAATGGATAGAAATACCCTTATTGGATTAGTGATAATTTTCGGAATTCTGGCTGGTTCATTTTATTTAATGAAGCCTTCAGAGCATGAAATTAAACAAGAACAACTACTGCAGGATTCCATAAAAAGAGCTAAGAATGGCTTTTCTCCGCTTGCGGATTCAATTAAAAGCAATACCCAGGCAGTGTTGGATACTTCAGCTGTATTGGGCAAACCTTTTGGTGCTGCACGCTTAGGTGAAGAGCAAGTTATCACCTTGGAAAACGAACTAATTATTGCTGAAATTAGTTCTATAGGACCAGCCCGACGGCGGCCGCATCGTCTTGAACGGACAGCCGATCCGCCCGCGCTCGACCCAGGAGGCGCAGGCGCTGGGCATCAGCACCGTCTACCAGGAAGTGAACCTGTGCCCGAATCTGTCGGTCGCGGAAAACATCTTCATCGGCCGCTATCCGCGCCGCTTCGGCCTGGTCGACTGGCGCACGATGCGCCGGCAAGCCGCCGAACTGCTG
>JASLCA010000042.1 GCA_030146225.1 Sphingobacterium sp.
GCTTTAAAGAGCTTTGCCCAATCCTGTGCATTAAAGTCTACTGGATTAAAGAATTTAGGCAGCAAAGCATACTCAGCTAGCCCCATCTTCTGATCGTTCATCACCCACTCCCCATCCCCCATAACGCTGTATACGCCCCAGTGTATAAAGACTCCGAATCGGGAGGCTTCAAACCAGGCTCTATTTTCTAAGTTCTCCTTTGTAGGTTGGTACTTCTGCTGTGCAAATAGCCCTTGCGATAGGATTACGCACATCATAAATAAACATATTCTTTTCATAATCGTCTAATTTTAGTGTTATTATAAGGATACCCCTCTTCGCCAGGGAATAAAATCATCTTGCCCTAGTGCTACTGCCTTGGGGACTTCCGCCCCACTTGCTACTTGAATCACATACTCCAAGATACGTGTCGCGGCTTCTGCTAGGCTCTCCTCGCCCTCGATAATAGTCCCACAGTTGATATCTATAATATCGGGCATCTTCTCAAAGGTCTTGGTATTGGTAGAGAGCTTAATCACAGGGGCTATAGGATTGCCTGTCGGGGTTCCTAAGCCTGTGGTAAAGAGCACTATATTTGCACCTGCACCTACCTCGGCTGTGGTGCTTTCCACATCATTTCCGGGGGTACAAAGTAGGTTTAGGCCTGGGTAATTGGCCAATTCGGGATAATCCACCACATGTTGCACTGGCGAGGTACCGCCTTTTTTGGCTGCGCCTGCCGACTTAATGGCATCGGTAATCAGGCCATCTCGAATATTGCCTGGAGAGGGGTTCATATAAAAGCCAGAGCCATCGGCTTCTGCCTTGGCATTGTAGGCACGCATCAAGCGTACAAACTCCGCAGCGGTCTGGGCATCAATGCAACGATCACTCAATTCCTGCTCTACCCCACATAGCTCTGGAAACTCTGCTAGTATCACAGACCCGCCCAAGCTCACCAGCATATCCGAAAGATAGCCCAGCGCAGGGTTGGCTGATATGCCCGAAAAGCCATCTGAGCCTCCACACTCTAAGCCTATACAGAGTTTATCCAGGCTAGCGGGCTGTCGCTCCTGCTGGTTAGCATAGCTAAGTCCTGCAAAGGTGGCTTTAAGTGCCTTCTCCATTAATTCCTGCTCCGTGCCTTCTAATTGTTGCTCAAATACATACAGGGGCTTGTCAAAGTTTGGATCGCGCTTGGCGATTTCCGAACGCAGGATGGAAGCTTGTGCATGCTGACAGCCAAGACTCAATACTGTGGCTCCTGCCACATTGGGATTGGCTATATAGCCTGCCAGCAAGCCACATAAGGCATCTGAATCTAGCCGTGTACCGCCACAACCCATATCATGATTTAGAAACTTGATGCCGTCCACATTGGGGAATAGGCGGTCTTGCTTGCTTTTCTGGCGCTTGCTAGCGGAAAGATCTAGCCCTAATAGCTCATCCACCGATGCTCCCGCCTTGTAGCGTGCAATCAAACTGTCTACCTCATCCCCATAATCTTTGGAGGCGAGCTGATAGCCCAACTTTTCTTCTAATGCCTTTTTTAGGGTCATTACGTTGCGGCTTTCACAAAACACCAAGGGGATTACCAACCAATAGTTGGCTGTGCCCACGGCTCCATTGCCGCGGTGAAAGCCTTGGAAGGTGCGCCCTGCAAAGCCTGACACATCGGGCTTTACCCAGTCCAGCTTACGCGTGCCTACCTTAAAATCATCGGCTGCATGACGCAGGTTCTGGGTGTTTAGGCCTGTTCCGGCTGCTACCGCTATATTCATCTTGCCTACCAATACCCCATACATCAATACCGCTGCATCCTTGGGCAGCGCCTCAATGGTAAACTTATGCTTGGCACGTATCGCTTCCTGCAAGATAATCTCCTGCCCCATAAAGCTGACTTTTGTACCCTCGGCTAAATCCCTTAGGGCTACCAATACATTATCCTTTGGATGTATCTGTAGGTATGTCAATTTCTCTCTTCTCATCTTTTTATAAAGCAAATATTTTATCCATTAGCACCCACTTCTCGCCATCCTTAACGCCTGGGATGGCCTGCTGATACTTCCACATCAGCTGCTCCCACTCTTGAACTTTGGGGTTGCGCGCATCGGCTTTGGCTTTGGCTTCAAAGCTAAAGCCTGCATCTACCTCCATAAGCATAAACAGGCGGTTTTCGAAGCGGTATATCTCCATATTATAAATACCGGACTCCTTTATAGCGGCACGTACCTCTGGCCATACGGCAGCATGGTACGCCTCATATTCAGCAATTAATTTAGGATCGTTTACCAAGTCCAGGCCTAAAACATATCTTTTCATCTGCATTTTCTTCTAATTAATTTAAGACAGCCTTTTCAGCTGGTTTATTGCTCCAAGCAAAGGCTGCTACCACAAGGAAACAGATTAATGGCACATAGTAGGAAAGATGCACATTGCCGCTGAAATCCGTGACCTTGCTGGCTACTAATGGAATCACCGCTCCGCCCACAATGGCCATAATAATTAAGCTGGATGCCGACTTGGTATCTGCGCCAATGCCCTGCACGCCCATGGCAAAGATGGTCGGAAACATAATGGACATAAAGAAGGTTATCCCGATTAATGCATAGAGGGTAAAGATGCCGCTGCCATATATTACCAGTACACAAAGCAGTGTAGCCAATAAGCTATACAATATCAGCAACTTGTAGGGTGCTATATACTTCATAAAGAAGGAGCCTACAAAACGACCTATCATAAAGGCTAAGCCTGCTGCTCCTGCATAGTACTTCGCATCCTGCCCAGGCATCCCCAAGGAGTCTTCTGCAAAGACCAGTAAAAAACTAAAGATATATACCTGTGCGCCTACATAGAAAAACTGTGCAAGCACTGCCCAGCGTACATTTTTGTGCTTTAAAGCGCCAAAGAAGCCTTTGCTGGAGGCGGCCTCCTCTTCTTCCTTAATCTCGGGTAACTTGGTAAGGATAAATAAGATCGCGACCAGCAGGATTATAATCCCTAAAACCATATAGGGACCTTTAACCAAGGCGGTTTCAACCTGAATATAGGCTTCCTTGGCTTGAACACTCATACTACTGATTTCGGCTGCTGTCATTGGCTCATCGGCTAGGATAACATAGCCTCCGATTATAGGTGCTAAGAAGGCCGCTAAGCCATTGAAGGACTGCGCAAAATTGAGCCGCTGGGTAGCCTTTTCGGGATCTCCCAATACGGTTATATAGGCATTTCCGGCAGTCTCCAAGATGGTGAGCCCACAGGAAAGCACAAACAAAGCCCCTAAGAAGAAGGCGTAGCTCATGGTATTCGCCGCTGGGATAAAGAGGAAACAGCCTACTGCAAAGAGCATCAGGACGGTAATGATACCGGCTTTATAGCCATAGCGCTTCATAATTAAGCCGGCAGGTATAGCCAGCAGAAAATAGGCGATAAAGACCGCAGAGTCTACTAGCGATGCTTGAAAGTGCGACAAACTAAAGGCACTTCGAAGATGCTTGATCAGGATTGGATCTAGGTTGTGTATAAATCCCCAAAAGAAAAATAGGGAGGTAATCAACACAATGGCTAAGGTGTCTTTTTTTGTCATAATAGATTTAGATTGGAAAAGTAAATATAATTGCAATTCCTTAGCGATGATTGAACTATTTTACCGAAAATATAAACTATATTACCATAATTAATATAATTACCTATTATAAACCGAATATATAGATTATAAGCATGCTTATACAAAGGCTACAGCACATACAAGATACTTGGAATGCTCTGGTGGTT
>JASLCA010000356.1 GCA_030146225.1 Sphingobacterium sp.
CAACATCAAAACTTAAGCGAGACTGAGCCCGCAAAATACATTGCTTGCGAAAATGCACCGCAGCTTCAAAATTTAGGCGTAGCCCTACGTGAAGAAGAAGGCCGAGATTTCTAGGTCCCATAGAATCGCAAGTAATCCATCCAAATTTTAAAGTAAAAACATGAAGAATGTACCTTTTAAAGGTGTAATCGCGTACCCCGTTACACCCTTTGATGCAAATGAATTGGTAGACATCCCTTTGTTTCGAAAACAAGTGGAACGCCTGGTCACAACAGGCTCGCATGGTATAGCGCCATTAGGAAGCACAGGAGTATTGCCCTACCTAGATGATGCAGAAAAGGAAGCTGTGACAGAAGCCTGCATACTGCAGGTGGCTGGACGCGTACCTACCTTAGTCGGGGTTTCCAACCTAACGACTGACAAGACCATTTACCATGCGAAGTTTGCTGAAAATGCAGGCGCAAGCGCAGTAATGATTATTCCAATGAGCTATTGGAAATTGACAGATGAGGAGATTTTCAAACATTACGATCGGGTGGCATCGCAACTATCCATCCCTATCATGGCCTATAACAATCCAGCCACAGGTGGTGTAGACATGTCTCCTAAGTTGTTAAAGCGCCTGCTTGAGATTCCAAACGTAACGATGATTAAGGAAAGTTCTGGCGACATTCAACGCATGTACTTTTTAAGGAAAGAATTAGGGGAAGAGGTGGCCTTTTTTAATGGATCAAACCCCTTGGCTTTGGCCGCCTTCTCTGCTGGGGCAAATGGCTGGTGTACAGCAGCGCCAAATCTTATCCCAGAGCTCAACATAGCGCTCTACAATGCTGTACAAGAAAATGATTTGGAAAAAGCTAAAACTATATTCTACAAGCAGCTAGACCTCTTGAAGTTTATAGTGGCAAAAGGTTTGCCACGCTCCATAAAGGCAGGTTTAGACCTTATGGGCGTTGGCGGTGGGCATTTTAAAAGTCCCTTAAAGCCCTTGACAGAAGATGAGATAGCGGAATTGGACAACCTACTCCTAGCCGTTTCAAAAGAAGCCTTTGCTTTATAAGAATCGTAATGCCCGAAAGCTACAGGTGGCTTTCGGGCTTTTTTATTATGAAAAACAAACCCTAATAATAGGCATATGCAAGAAGAAAATAAAGAACGCGTTGAACTGAATCCGCAAACTGACCATGTCCTGGTCACCGTACAACTTAAAAACGAAACCAAGCAGCTCCAATGGAACAAGCAGCTCCCCTTGCTGGACGCCTTACTTATTGCAGGAATTAAGGCGCCTCACTCTTGCTGTAGGGGCAATTGTGGCACCTGTATCGTTAAATTGCTCGCTGGAGAAGTACGCCTGAGGAGAAACTTTATCTTGTCCGCAGCACATCTAGAACAGGGCTTAATCTTAACCTGTGTCGCAGCCCCCGTAAGCGACAGCATCGCCATAAGTTATATTTAAGACAGGCAATTAACCTAAGCTAACTTGCTAAGCGCTATGCCCTCTTGAAGGCATTGCGAAAATATTTATCAGTTCCTTAGCCAATTAAATTAAAGCTAGACGCTACATCAGCTGTATTCCTTAAAATAATATAAACTTTAGCTATAAATTATCGCGCTATTTGCTGAATTTAGAAGCAGGTTAAGCTTAATTACTAAAATAGCTACCGTAGACAACCGTAATCAATCCGCGTTATTATGTTAAAAATCGCCTTAATAAGTTACAAGAAGGAAGAAAAGTTTAATCAAGGTATAAGCAATGATGAGGACGCTGACTTAATTCAATTCCTAACAGAAAAAGGAATAGCGATCAGCTCCTGCATATGGAATGACAGTCAAGTAGATTGGAGCGCCTTTAATGTAGCCATAATAAAATCTCCTTGGGATTATCACAATCACCTGCCTGACTTTATTGCCTTCTTGGAGAAATTAAAAAATCAAGGTATACAACTGCTCAATCCCCTTGAAATAATTGAATGGAATAGCCACAAAAAATACCTAAAGTCTATCGCAGAAAATGGACTGCCCGTGATTCCTTCGGAATACCTAGACAAAGGGACAGCCTTCAATGCAAAATTATTTAGGCATTTTGAAACAGATAAGTTGGTCGTAAAGCCCTGCATCAGCGCAGGTGCGCAAAATACGCTTGTCCTCCAGCAGCATGATCTAGAGCATGCTGTTGTAGAAATCAATAAACAGTTACAGACAGCAGACCATATAGTACAACCCTTTATTAAAGAAATAGAAGCCGGAGAATGGTCCTTTATATTCTTTAACGGCAAGTACAGCCATTGTTCCTTAAAAACACCAAAGCAAGATGACTTTAGGGTGCAGCATTACCACGGGGGCACAATTAGCTATCCAAGTCCATTGCCCTTACATATACAACAAGCTGAAGCCTATGTCCAAAACTTAGCATCGGCAACCCTATACGCACGTGTAGATGGGGTTTTAATAGATAATTCCTTTGTCCTAATGGAACTGGAGTTAATCGAGCCCTATTTATTTCTAAACGGGGATAAAGCATTATTAGAAAACTATTATCAGGCATTAATAGCCCTAATACAATAAAGAACGTTAGACATAAATGCAACTAAAATAAAGTAACTTTAGCTATGGACAATAAAGCCAAGGCACCAGCACACCTTTACTACAATATTTATCCAGCAATTGATACACAGCCTAAGGCCGCTATCCTACTCTTGCATGGCATGCAGGAACATAGCGGTCGATATGCTGAATTTATACAGCAGCTTACCCAGCAGGGCTATGCAGTACTTGCCTATGATCATGTAGGGCATGGATATACAGCAAAGACCGAGGCCGAAATGGGCTTTTTTCGTAAGGAAAAGCCAGATGCATTGCTCGTAGCGGAGGCTACACAGATGGCTTACTTTCTACAAGCCCAATTCCCTGATACAGCCCATATACTTATGGGGCATTCCATGGGCTCCTTTATTGCGCGGCTCGTCTTAAAGGAGAACAGCAAACTCTTTGATGGGGCCATTATTATGGGGACAGGTGCCGCAAACCCAGCTGCTATCGGCTTTCGTCCTATACTTTACTTGGCCAATCTTTTCGCTGCAGAGAAGCGTAGCAGATGGCTCAACAAACTCTTTACACAAATAAACAACAGTAAGTTCCAAGATGAACAGCCAAATGATGGGACGAATTGGCTAAGTGCAAACTTAGCAAACCGCAAGGCCTTCCAAGCCGATAAGCTATGTGGGGTAGACTTTAGCAACAACGCCTTCTATGGTTTAATTTCCCTGAATGTGAAGGCAACAAGATCCAATTGGGCAGCAGAAATCGCAGCAGCATTTCCAATGTTGTTTGTCAGTGGCAAGGAAGACCCCATAGGCGATTTTGGAAAAGGCATCCAAAAAACCGTTAGCGCCTTAAAAAATAAGGGCTTTACACATATAGACATGCAACTATTCCCTGACATGCGTCATGAAATACTAAATGAGTTTGACAAGCAACTGGTTTACAACAAGATTACAACTTGGCTGGAAAAAACAATATAAATTATTAAATCCTTTATTAAAAAAAACATCCCTAATTATAGCTTACGGTATACAAATTGCCTTAGTCTACTATAGCATTCGCATTAAGCTGCGCTAAGCTCAAAATAATATGAAGAATATTTTAATAACAGCAATTATCGCATGCCTCCTAGGAAATAGCCAGGTGCTGTACGCCCAAGAAGAAAACAGCCCGAAAACGAAAGAATTTATGACAGTCATCAATAGTAATACGAAGGAAACCAACAAAATATTAATTGTAGAAAAGCCACAAGCAGTTTATAGACTTGAGCTAAAGGAAGGCAAGCCATTTGCTGGCTATGAGGTGACAACAGAAAAGCTTTTGGGCGAATTTCCATTTGTAAATTACTATGAGAAAGGTCAATTAATAGCTAAGTATGCTGTAAATTACATCGCAAAGGACCAGTATGGGACCCCAATTGAATATAGCCTGAAGACCAGCTATAAAGATGGAAAAATAGTTGATGGGGCTGACTACCGTATGGTAAGTAACCACATGTTGCTAACCGACACCTATAAAGATGGTCAAAAGGTAGGCTTAAATGTAGACTTATTTGCCATGCATTACTTCAACCGAGTGTCTTTCGAAATAAAGAAGGAGACGCTTCAGGTAAACAGAATGGAAACTGTGGATGGTTTAGTTATTTACAAGCAAGACGTCTTTGTGGTTGCTGACTATATGCAGGCAGGTGAAAAAGTAGAAAGCAGCTCGGTCATCTTTGAGAAATGCAGCCAAGCAGCCCCCGAATCTACAACGGTATATTACCTAGACGATAAGGAGAACTTAAAACAGCTTAACTTAATTCATCGTGCCAGAGAGCCAATAAGTACAAATGATCATATCTTAAACCAACTGTATATGCAGTTCTCCTTTAAGTTTGATGGCGACATAAAAGCCTTCTTAGCGGCTATAGACAAATTACTTACCGAGCAAAACGAGGAGAGTGATGGCTTTAACCGCGTGTTTGAATCTTTAATGGTTCCTTACACCGAAGAAAGCATGATTTCCTACCTATTTTATGATGCAGCAGGCCTGCCCCTAGATGGTTCGAAAATGGAGGTCAATCCAGATGGAAGCTTTACGAAGACCACTTACCAAGAAGGGCAAATTACGCAGAAAGATCAGTTGAAGACTTTGAAAAAATAGCTATTCATTGCTGTAATCTATATTAGTAAACCGCTTAGCAAATTGTCAAGCG
>JASLCA010000375.1 GCA_030146225.1 Sphingobacterium sp.
GTCAAGGCTTTAATATCTGATAGGTTTTAACAATAAGTATATACAACTGCGGGGCCAAAGAAACTCCGCAGTTGTATAAAAGGAATCCTCAAACTCCTTAACCCTCAGATCGTCTTAAGCTATTAGAAAGCTATTGCCTTAGTCTTTTGTTTAAGCGTGAACCAAAAACGCTAAATTTTGGCCCCGTTGACGCTATTCTACAGGGGTTGGAAGAATTATCTTTGTCAAACTCTTTTTAATTAGTCTAAATAAATGTACAAGATATTATTAATTACAATGGTCTTGCTTTGGGGCGGCTCGACAATAGCACAGGAATATACCTTTAGTGGTCAAGTGCGAAATGAAACAGGAGCTCCATTATCGGGAGCAAGCATTCGCCTCAAGCAGCAACATAAAGGCACCTTAAGCGATGAGTTTGGAAATTTTAAGATTAAGCTCCCTAAAGGCAGGCATAGTTTTAAATTTTCACACCTAAGCGCACAAACACAGCTTTTAGATCTTGTCTTGGATAAAGATTTTAATCGCATCATTATCCTAAAGACTGCGGATGGATCTGCCATAAAGGAAGTCAATGTCATTGGCAAGGTGGGCATAAAGAAAATAAAGGAATCGGCTTACAATGTCACTGTTCTGGATGCAAAGCCTACCTATAATACTTCGATGGAGCTGACTTCATTGCTCAACAAAGCAGCTGGCGTAAAGATCCGACAGGAAGCAGGCCTGGGCTCGGATTATAATATTTCGCTAAACGGCTTTACAGGAAGGGCTGTTAAAATATTTATGGATGGCGTCCCCATGGAGGGCTTCGGCTCTGCCTACAACCTAAACAATATCCCCACCACGCTTGTAGAGCGTATCGACATCTATAAAGGGGTAGTTCCTATAGAATTTGGGGGAGATGCTATGGGCGGAATTATCAATGTGGTAACCCGCAAGTTAAACAGAACCTACCTCGATGCATCCTATGGCTTTGGTAGCTTTAACACACATAAGTCAAATATCAACTTCGGTTATGTCTCCCCTACTGGCTTTAGCTTAGATATACGAGCTTTACAAAACTATTCAGACAATACGTACAAGACCTATACCAAGTCCTTAAACTTGGAAAATGAAACTTTTTCTGAAGAAAAGCGCTGGTACAGAAGGTTTAATGACACCTATCATAATGAAAGCCTACTCTTCAAACTTGGCTTTGTACAAACCAAATGGGCGGACCAATTTTTTATTGGCGCAACTATAGGGCAGGAATACAAGGAAATACAAAATGCCTATCAGCAACAGCTGGTTTATGGCATGCGGCATAGGAAAGGGAATACCATTATGCCCAACCTAAGTTATGCAAAAAGAGACTTTCTGTTGGACAAATTGGATCTTCAGGTGAATGCCAACTATAACCACAATAACGTGGAAAACATTGATACCGCAGCCCGAACCTACAATTGGGCCGGGGATTACAAAAAAAAGAAGTCCGTTGGCGAGGGCGCTTCTATCCTATCCAAGTTTAGGAACCAAAACGGCTCCGTCACGGCAAACTTAAAATATCAACTAGCCGACAAGCATCAATTCAACCTGAACAATACATTTAGTGCTTTTAATCGTAAGTCTAAAAATGACTTGCAAGCCTTAGATCAGCTGACAGCCCGTGACACCATGCGCTCTTTGACCAATAAGAATGTATTAGGCTTTGCCTATCAGTTTGTCCCACAGAAAAACTGGAACGTTACGGCATTCTATAAACTTTATAGCCAAAAGGTTATTGGCCCCATGGATACCTCTTCTGTATCGAGCAGGGTATCTTATGCCGAGCAGGAACGCAATACCCAAAATTCTGGCTATGGCCTTACGGGGACCTACTTCTTCAAAGACTTACAATTTAAGGCCTCCTATGAAAAGGCATACCGCTTGTTGTCCAGCAATGAACTTTTCGGCGATGAGAACCTTGAAACTTCCAACAGCACCTTAAAGCCGGAGAAGTCCAACAACCTTAATTTTAATGTGGCCTATCAACGCACCTTCAACAAGCATCATGACTTTTATATAGAATCGGGCTTTATCTATCGCAATACCTATGACTATATCCGGAGAGTTGTACAGCAACGTTTTGGAACCATCTCCTCAGTAAACCATGGCAAAGTGCTTAGTCTAGGAGCAGATATTGAAGCACGCTATGCTTACAAGCATCAATGGATGGTTGGCGCAGCCTTCTCCTACCTATCGAGCAAAAATCAACAGCGCTTTACAAACCCTAACTCTACGCAAGAAAGTATTACCTACAAGGATCAGATCCCCAATGTACCCTATGCCTTTGGAAATATAGATGTACAGTATTCTCTACCCAAGTTGCTGGGCAAGCATAACCAACTTACCATTGGCTATGCAGCCAACTACATTCATGAATTCTATTTGGGGTGGCCTAGTGAAGGCTCCGAAAAGCATATGCTGCCTTCGCAGCTTTCACATGATGCCTTTGTTACCGCATCCCTTAGGAAAGGAAAATACAACATCAGCTTGGAATCAAAGAATATCGGCAATGAACTTCTTTATGACAATTTCGAACTCCAAAAGCCCGGAAGAAGCTTCCATGTGAAACTAAGATATTATTTAAGTAAAATCAAAAATTAACATCATGAAAACTACATGTTTACAAAAACCATTTGCATTACTCTTATTGAGTGCTATATTGGTTAGTTCTTGCTCAAAATCAGGGAATAATTCCATAGACCCAGAACAAAATGTTGAAAGCAAATACTTTATATCAGCCTATGGTGAGGGGGATACCTACGAATACTTGATTAGCGCGGATGACCTGACAAAAGGTGCGGTAAGCATCGCGGGGAATGGGAAGGAAGTACGTCGGGGCTATACCTGGATTTTCCCAAATAAATCTACTGGGATTGGCTTTATCTACCAAAAAGGTAGCCCTGGGGTCGGTCTAGGTATAACCATTGATGCTGCAGGGAAAGTAGTGCAAAAAGGGGCTGAATTCTTAATCGAATCCCGCTTCACCACCTATGGCGTTTGCAATGGTTTAGCAATTACCTCTGTCGGAGGTGAAGCTGTGCCAAATGACAATTTAAAAAAACAGTCCATCTTTAATATCGTAAACCCTGAAAAGGGTAATGAGAAGACCACGAAAAACTACATAACCACGAATATGACGGGCAATGGTGAATTCTTTACTTTCTCGGGCATTGTTGATGCGGGAAATGGAGAGTTCCTTACAGCTATGGTTCCTTCAAAAAACATTCCCACCAGCGGGGGAGGCTCTTCAACTGGAGAATCCGATTATCCAGATTCGCTTTGGGTTGCTAAGTTTGACACCAACCTTAACCTCAAGAAAATCTATAAAGACAATCGCCTTTCCTACTCTTCTGGACGTATGCGTTCCCAATACTACTCGCAGATTGCAAATGATGACAAGGGGAATACCTATGTTTTCTCTGGTGCATATAACGTGAAAACATCTAAAAAGGCAGGAGTTATCCGTATTAATAAGGGTGCTTCAGAATTTGACAAAGATTTCTACTGGGATATACAAGCTGTTTCTGACAATCATTACTTTATGAAAGTATGGCATATTGGAGGGGATTATTTCTTGTTAAATTACTACAATAAACCAGGCTCCCGCGATCGCTTAGATGGTTATACCAAATATGCTGTAGTCAATGTGACAAGTAAGTCCTTTAAATGGGTAACACAAGGCTTCCCAGGGATTAATGAAATCAAAGAAACTGCGGAGGTTTATGCTGCCGATGGAAAGGCATTTATCCCAGTGACCACGCTTACTGGAAAGCCTGCTGTGTATGTTATTGATCCAGCGACCGCAACTGCGCAACGTGGCTTGGAAGTGGATGCTAATGGTATCAATGGAATCGGTAAAATAACACGTAATTTAAACTAAAGCTATGAAAAACATTATTCTTATTTTCCTTGCCCTAATAGGTGTAACACAGGCCCAAACGCTGAGCTACAAGGGTGCCCAACAGGAGCTCAACAGCTTACCCGCGAATCCACGTATTGTGGTATACGACATCAGTAGTTTGGAAATAGTGCATGCCTTGGGCGGTCATATTGTGGGTGCTCCTGTAAGCATCTTGGCGGCGCCACTTGATGTATTAAAAGAGGATCCAACGGTTATGAACCTGGGCAATATAAAAACCCCAGATCTAGAACTAGTCAAGGCAGCTAAACCTGACCTAATTATTATCTCAGGTCGTCAGGGTGGATCGAAGGACGCTCTTTCTGCTATCGCCCCTGTGCTTGACTTGTCGTTAAACAATAAAGACCAGCTTGCTAGTCTATACCAGAATATGAAAACGATTGGCCAAGTGCTAAATAAGTCGGCAGAAGCAGAGCGCCTAAGCCAAGAATTAGCGGTAAAGGTAAGTGGCTTTCAAGAAAAGGCTAAAAAATACAATAAGGCGGACGCTTTAATGCTAATGTATGTGAACAATCGCTATGTGGTATATCCTGCAAACTCTAGATTTGGCTTTGTGCACGACGTGCTAGGCTTTAAGGAATGTGCTATCCCAGAGGATCCTACAGCGGGAAGTAATGCGTTATCGGCCGAGGAAATCTTAGCTGCTAACCCAGCCTATATCTTTATCTTCGAACGCGCCAAGATGGATAAGGAAATCGCTCCAGCAGTAGAAAAGGAAACCTTAGATGCCTTAAAAGCTACCAATGCCTACAAAAACAACAAGCTGATTTACCTATCTGCCAACAGATGGTACCTAGTGGGCTCAGGACCATACAGCACCGTAAAAATGAGTGAAGAGATCTTTGAACAATTGCTATAAATTTAATATCAATTTAAAAGCCGCTAGTCATTGTTAGCTTTCAAAGGGTAATGTACTATAGGCAAAATGGGATGGAAAGTTATTTCCATCCCATTTTCTTTTCAGCTTTGCAAAAGCTCTGAAGCTAATTGGGCATCAGCACTGCTTTAAGCAGGCCTTATTTACTTTAATTTACTCGTAGGGCCTTGACTGGACTGACGCTGTATATACTCTTTTGGGGTGTATTTAAAATGGCTCTTAAATACCTTAATAAAGTGCGATACGCTCTGATAGCCTGAAGATGCGGCCAATTCATTAACATTACAATCGCCATTTAACAACAAGATCGCATGCTCCATACGCTGCCTAACAACATAAGCATAGATCGTCGTATTATACAGGTCTTTAAAATCCTTCTTCAAGCGCTTTTCACTGATGCCAAAGCGTTTGGACAGCTGCCTTATGCTAGGCGGATCTACCAAGTTGAGCAAAAGATAAGCTCTTACCTGCTCCAACTCTTCAACAACATTCCTAGGTAGGCTATTTTTCTGCTTCTGCAAGTGCCATAGTTGATGTATGCTAAAGAGCAATTCTTTTAATTTAATCTTGACATAATAAAACCTATGGCTATCCAAAGATTGTGCATATAAAATATCATGCAGTACACTTAACATCGGGGCTTGCATATAGCAGGTTTGATTGGGAAGGTTCTCCGGAGAGCTAGTCTTCACCTGCTGAAAAAACCGATCTTCTTGCATCCATGGTTCATCCGCACTTAATTCC
>JASLCA010000067.1 GCA_030146225.1 Sphingobacterium sp.
TGGCAATTGTACCCATTACTAAGAGCATATCAGCCTGACGCGGCGAAAAGCTAGGTCGCTCTGCACCAAATCGCGCTAAATCATAGGTAGAGCCCATGGTTGCCATAAATTCGATACCACAACATGAGGTAGCAAAAGGCAAGGGCCACAAAGAGTTAGCACGCGCTAAACCGATGACTTTATCTAAAGAGGTAGCAAAAAAGCCTGCTCCTTCAATTCCGGGAGGCGCTTCTGCCAATGTCACTACTTTACTCATGACTATATTTGGTTTATTGTTTATAAGTTTATATACTGTGCCCCATTTGGGTACAGTCAGTCTTTACCGGTAGGTTAGTCCCAGTCTAAGGCCTTCTTTTTTATGACATAGATAAATCCCGCAAGCAGCAAGCCCATAAAGATAAACATCTCGATAAGGCCTTGTACGCCAAATTCGCGGAAGTTAACCGCCCAAGGGTACATAAAAATCACCTCTATATCAAATATGACGAATAAGATCGCTACTAAGAAATACTTAATGGAAACCGGTTGTCGCGCATTGCCAATCACCTCAATACCCGATTCAAAGGCCCCCAACTTGTTCGCAGTACGAACCTTTGGACCAATGAGATGTGTTCCGATAATTGTCAAAACACCAAAAGCTACAGCAACCCCTAATTGTATTAAAATTGGAATATAATCAACTGGAGTGCTGGTTAGGTTTACACTTTCCATAATATTAGTTTAATCTCTTTTCTCGTTAACAAATATATAATTTTTTTGCAATAAAAAAAGGGACTGCGCGCAGTCCCTTGATATTTAGTGTAATATTAATATTATAATTGATCAACAAATTGTCCAGCAAATTCATCTTCTGGGCTAACTTTAATCGTTTCCTGGAAGAATGCCTTAGCTTTTGCGTTGTCACCTTTCAAATAGCTGAAATAACCCAAATAGTTGTTGGCGTCAACAATATATGGAATCATAGTAGCATCTGTAGAACCACTCTCTTTAATAGCAGTCAACAAGCTGGTAAAGGTATTTACAAAAAGACCTTGAGCCTTTTCTGGATCATACATTACGTTGTCCAAAGCCAACTCTGACAATCCTTTGTAATACAATGCATTTACACGGTATTTCTTTACGACATCTTCTTTGTTTGCTTTAGCAACAATGTCAAGCGACTTAATCGCTTCTTCTAACATTGGTCTTGCTTTAGCTAGTTTCTCTTGTCCTAAGGCTGGTGTTAATTCTTCGCCTTCAGCAGGTGAAACAATCTTAGAACCTGAACCATACTGAGCCGAACCTAAATAGAAGTTAGCATCGTAGTAGTAATCAGATGTTGGCATAGAAGCTGGTAATCTAAAGATTTTAACCGCAGTTTCTACTTCGCCATCTTGATATTTAGCAAAAGCAGTTTCTGCAATCTCTGCTTCTAAGTTATCCTCTTCTGTTTGTTTAGCCATAGCTTCTTTCAACAAGCCCAAGCCTTTAGCCTCATCGCCACCAGCAAGGTTAGCTAGACCAGCCATCAAATAATCACGTGGGATTAAACGCTCTGGCTTAACTTTAGCGAATAAGGTATTCATATACTCTGCCGCTTTTGGATAATCTTTATCTTGCAAGTAGCTTGTATAACCTAAGTAACGGAATACTTTTGCATCAGCACCAGGTGCAGCAGCCAATTGTTCCGAAACAACTTTTAATTCATCATAGTTACCCGAGTATACCAAGAAATCTGCATAGCGTGTTTTCGCCTCAACAGAGTTATCACCAGTTAGGGTAAGGTACTTTTTGTAGTTCTCTACAGCCTTAACGTTGATTTCACGGTAGTTCTCTTCAGGAGCTTTCAAAGAAGACAAGTAATAGGTCTCCGCTAATTCACGGAAGATAGGTGCATAGTTAGGGTTCTCCTCAGACAACGCTAATAATTGCTCCAATACCACATCATATGCCTGCGCTCTTCTTGAAATCACAGCTTGTCCAATCTTTGGTTGCAACAAGTTTGGATCCATATATTCCGCATCCCGGTAATTTACGAAGGCTTGGCTACTCTCACCTAATCCTGCGTAAGCATTACCTAAGGCAATAAATACCGATGGATCTTTTTCATTTTTCGCCTTAGCTTGTGTCAAGTACTCAATAGCCTTGGTAAAATCTGGTTTAGGCGACTCTATATATGCTTCACCAATATATAACAAGGGAAGGTAATCTTTCTTGCCCAATCCAGAAACGGCAGTTGAGAACTTACTCTCGGCTGCTGTTTGGTTACCATTCATAAGATCCACAATACCTAAACCTACAGTATTTAATTGCTCTTTAGGTGAATTGGTTAAACCCTCATTAAATACATAAGCAGCAGAATCAACTTTATCGTTGATTAAGTGAATCTTACCTAAATAAAAGTAGTTTTCACCATCTTTAGCCTTCTTCTGAACTAAGTTTTGTAAAATAACTTTTGCCTTGTCGTACTGCTCAGCAGTCATAGCTGTCTTGGCATCCTTCAAGCTTTGTGCACTTACAGAACCAACTGTTCCAGCTAATAATAAACTTAAAACTAATTTGCTGTTTGTCATAATTTATCTGTGTTCTATTTTATTTCTATTTTAAATTTTGTCTCTGATAATGATTTCTCTACCAGGCATTGAGGCTGGTACAAGCCCAGACTTCAATACGATACGTTGTCCCCTATCGCCTGTTAAAAAGGCTGAGAATCCTGTCCCCAAACCCAAATTAGGCTGATAGTTTAAGACATAAAATGTACGAGCCAAAGGATACTGTGCAGCCGCAATTGTTGACTGTGTGGGCTTGTAATACACATTATCAGCTTTGTCGCCTACCGTATTCTTAACGCTCAAGATACGAATATTATTTGAAAACGATGATTTCAGTGCTAAAAATTCATTATAACCGATAACGCCAATTTGATCCGCATTTTCGGCTACAGATTTCAAGACTTCTTGGGCATCCTGCGCACCTATTACAAAGTTAGAAGCTACCTTTTCTATAGCGCCTATTTCTTGCAATTGACGGAAGCTGCTACCATTCAAGTTATCAAAGACCAGTTTTTTCTTGGAGAGGCTCGCCCCCTTCATGATTTCGGTAAGCTGTGGAATAGTAACGCTGGTATCTGCTGATTTAGTATTACCAAGCAATACAATCGCATCAGACCATACCGGAAAAACCCGGGGATGTATTGACCTATCTGTAAAATATTTGTTTTCCTCCGCATTCAGCTCTCTTGCAAGGATAGCAACATAAGCCTGATCGGCTAATAGATCCTTTACAGCAAGCACTTCGGGCTTAGCGATAAAGTTGAGCTTAGCATTAGGATAAGCCGATAGGAATACCTCTTCCTGCAGCTTCATCATAGGCAAGATAGAGGCATCGACCAACACGTTTAAGCTGCCGACCAATATATCCTCTTTAGCAGCATTGGCTGCAAGGGAGTCCTGTTGAGGATTTTGATTTTTCTGACTGTTGGAACAACCTATGCTGAAAAGCAGAAAAAAAGCGCCTACAAGGGCATAGATGTTTTTATTCATGTTCTTCATCTTTCGGAATATCAGTATAAAACTATCTAAAAAAATTGTTTTGCCATAAGCGAGCAAAACGCATAAAAGAATAAACGATCAATAAGACTCCGAAGAAGTTCTTATAGGTCGGATCAATAGCTAGCGGGAACTTGTCCCAGAAGATGATCACTAAGCCTAGGATGAAGTAAAAGACAAACATCGCGAGGCCTAAAATAGACAGAAATCGCTGTGTTGGCGATTTCTGACTAAATTTTTGTGTGTGTTTTTTCAAACCACTCATATTATTGTTGAAGATCTAAAGTCATTGGCAATTGGTACTGCACACGAACTGGACGACCATTCTGAATACCTGGCTTCCATTTTTTCGCTTTCTTCAAAACATTGATCAAGGCTTGTCCTGTACCATATGAAAGATCTTTTACAACCTTTAAATCTGTTAAAGAACCATCGCGCTCAACTACGAATGAAACTACAATTTGACCTTTTACCCCAGCGTCAATAGCACCTTGTGGGTAGGAGTAACTTTCTTGCACCCATTTACGGAATGCATTAATACCACCCATTGGATCAGGGTTAACCTCTACTGCAGTAAAGACCTTGTCTAGATCAGGATTCCCATCAGGCTTACCTTCGGCAGCACCTGTGATCGCACCTTCAACTTTCTTAGGACCAAACTCTCCAGTTGGGACACCTGACGCACCTTTTGTACCACTCAATGTAATACGCGCTGGCGTTTTGTTTTCCTTTTTGATTTCTTCTTGGGAAACCACCTCTTCCTTCACTTGATTCTGAGGCACAACCTTTGGCTCTGGGAACCTTACTAAATCTTCAGCAGGTGGTTCTTGAGCAATTCGTTGTGGTTGTTCTTCTTCAGGTGGAAGAGGCTCTTCTTCCTCTTTCTCTGGCTCCGGAATATCTAAATCTTCCAGTGTCACCTCCGTAATTGTCGGTGCCTCCTCTACAGGTTTGTCTGGAAAGATCTTGATATTTAAAACTTTTGGAGCACTCAAAACAAGAACGGAGAGTGTGATCGCGAATAAACCAATATTAGTAGCCCGAGGAGCGAATTTACGCAAATCGTAGGCACCATATTCTTTATTTCTATTCGCAAAAACGACATCAAGCCATTCCTTTTTGAATATATCTAATTTAGAACCAAACATATAATTTCTTGATTATGCGACTAGTCGTTAAACAGACCCTCGCGTTTTAACACTTCAATTTCGTCATTATTGATCTTTGAAATCATATAGCGTTTGATATCAACGATTTTCATCTCATCTAAAATGTCAACAAGATTTCTTTGCACTGATTTTTCGCTTGGTCTGATTACAACGATCAAATCTTTACCGCCACTACGCGCAGGAACTTCCTTTTGCATCTTTAGAAGCACTTGACGAATGCCTTCATTACTGTAGTCCACTGTAGTGGGCTGGTAAATAGGCTTGGCCAATTGTCCGTAATACCAAGAAATTTTGTTGTCCGACCCCAATAGAAGTGTGATGGAACGCGTATCGGCAATCTCTAGATTGTCATTCGCATCGATCTTGTTCTTATCAGGCATCGCTACATCCATTGCTTGTGGCTTATTTAACGACGTAGTAAGCATGAAGAAGGTAATCAATAAGAATGCTAAGTCCACCATGGCTGTCAAATCGACCTTGCCACCTTCTTTCTTAGCTCTTACTTTCCCGCCTTTTCCGCCCTTACCACTATCTTGATTTAATTCTGCCATTTCTTAAATTTTTAATCGACTAGTTCTCGTTTCTCAAGCCCGTTACAAAACTAAATTTGTTCTGTTTTTGGTTACGAAGCGTTTCGATAATTAAATTAATTGTTGGATATTTTTCATTAGCGTCCGCTTTAATAGCGACTTTCATCGCTCCTGGATCTACGAAATCTTTATCTCCTTCACGATCTCTGTTGTACTTGATCGTAGCCAAACGTGCTTGTTGAACCCACTGGTACAACTCGTTTGAGTTCGTCTCTGTACTGTCTACAGGAATACCTGGCTGGATATTGTCCAGGCGTTTATCGTTTGGAAGAGATAGCAATTGACGTAAATTCTTCATCGGAACACCAAATTCATCCATTTTCTTAAACTCTTCGTAGTCTTTGTCAGAAAACGCCATATCATACTTTGCAGACATGCTTTTCAAAGTCTCCTCACGAACTGTAGGATTTTTGACTGTAAAAAACACTTTGCCACCTTTACCTACCGAGATAACTGCAATATTATCATCTGGTAATTTGTCCGGTGTAGAAGATGCTGGAACGTCTACTGGCAACACTTCTGGCTGACGAGCTGTAGCTGTCAATACGAAGAAAGTAAGAAGTAAGAACGACACGTCACACATCGCTGTCATGTCGATGGCTGTACTAGCTCTTTTTACTTTTGCCTTGCCCATTTTGTTTACCTCTTTAAATTAACAATTCCTATTCTTATACTGATGATGTTTAAAAAGATCAAATTCCATAAAGAAATCTGACTTTTTAATAAAACATCTTACTTGTGGTTCGCAGCGTACGTTTGTACGATAGAGAAACCAGCCTCATCGATAGAATAAGTTAAGTTGTCAATTTTAGCAGTCAAGATGTTGTACATAATGATCGCGAAAGTAGAAGTAGCAATACCTGTTGCTGTGTTAATAAGGGCCTCAGAAATACCGTTTGCTAATTTAGCTGAATCTGGAGCACCACCTGTTGCTAAAGCCGAGAAGGCTTTAATCATACCTGTTACTGTACCTAATAAACCTGTCAATGTACCGATAGAAACTAACGTAGCAATTACGTTCATGTTTTTCTCTAACATTGGCATTTCTAATGCTGTAGTTTCTTCGATTTCTTTCTGAATCGCTACGATAGATTTTTCAGAATCTAAGTTTGTGTTTGAAGAAACATCTTTGTATTTCAATAAACCTGATTTTACTACGTTTGCAACAGAACCTTTTTGTTTGTCACATTCAGCGATAGCTGAATCGATGTTTCCACCATTAATTAACGTTTGGATTTTTCTTACGAAAAGACCAACATTTCCGGTACCTGCAGCTCTGCCAATAACCATGAAGCGTTCGATTGAGAATACCCATACCATTAAGAACAAACCGATCAATACTGGTACAACTGCCCCAGCGTGATAAACCATACCAAGGTAGCTACCTTGTACTGGTTGGTTCTCTGGATTACCATCGATAAAGTTCGAAGGAGCTCCCATTACGAATTTCCATACCAAGTAACCGACGATAAAACAAATGATAATTGCTAAACTCGCAAATAAATTACCTGAATTTCCGCTCTCATTCTTAGCAGGAGTAGTAGTTTTTGGTGCGTTTGCCATTTTACTAATTTTTAGATTTTTACTGTTGTTTAATATTAATGTTTAATTCAATTTAAGCAATTTAAAAGCACTTGTTTTGCTTTTTATGCAAAACAAATATACTGTTTTGTATTAAAAATAAAATTTTCTTTACATTTATTTGTGCCTTTACTAAATGAACTGCTATTTGTGAACCATCAGCGGATTCCGTTCAACGCTAGCTACGTTCAAGATTTGGTAGATACAGCACTTTCGTACCATATATTTTACAATGAAAACCATTTTTTTTGGTTTATGCAAATTATTAAATCGTTAACTGTTAAAATTAAGTAAGTGTTCACTCACCCCTGTTAAGATTTAAAAGCATGTTTAAACAATGTTTGTTTCTTTTAAAAGAAGGCCTTTATCTAGATTAATCTGGAACAATTATAA
>JASLCA010000391.1 GCA_030146225.1 Sphingobacterium sp.
TGTAATAAGCGTAGCAAGTCTTAGCTATTGCCTAGTTTTCTTAAGCAAGGCTTTATCCTTCTTTAAAGCGCTATTAAGTAAAGTGCAGGCTCTGCCATGTCTAAGGCTATGTTAGGCTGTTTTTTATTTAATAAGCGTAGCAGGGCCTAACTTAGCTGCTGCATTAGACTGTCAAACTCTTCTCTTAATTGGGCTAATTGTGCTTCTAAGCTAAGCACTCGCTCTTCAAGCTCTTGTACCCTGGCGCTTCCGCTGGAGGCTGTTGCCTGCACCTCATAGTCTTCCTCATTGACTTCTCCTAATAGATGAATAAAGCGTACTTCCTTTTGACCAGATCTTTTTGCCAATTGCTTAACATAAGTAGGCTCACTTTCTTGAAGGCGGTTGAGGACTTCTTGTACTTCTTCAATGCTTTCAAAATCAAAGAGCCTACCTGCATTACTATTTATTTCTCCAGGGGTAAGTGGCCCGCGCAATAGCATTAAGCAGAGTACGGCCAAGTCTTGGGGCAGTAATGGATATTGTATTGCAAGATTATGCTTGTACTTTGTCACTCGGCTACCTCCGCCAACTACTGTGGATATTAATCCTCTTTTGCGAAGGCTATCTAAGGTTTGGATCAATGTAGACTCATCATAGGCGACCACTGGCTTTCTGGATGTTTTCTGGTTACAAGCAGTTTGTAAGCCATTTAAGGTCATCGGGTAATATTCAGGGGTAGTTTTGGATTTCTCCATTAAGGAGCCTAAGACACGTAGTTCTTCAGCATTTAAAATAGGTAGGCTTTTTACTTCATCCATTTTTGATGTGGGTTTGATTTTAAGGCTTTTCCGAAGATATAAAAAATTTAGCTTTTTGTAAATAAATACTTTTTTGAATAAGCCTCCTGTTTTTATTACCTTAGTCAGAAACTCATAAATTGCCGAAAATAGCTTATCATCCAGCCTATGTCCATGCTGTTCGGGAAGGTCATCGCTTTCCTATGGCCAAGTATGCACAGCTTTATATGCAAATCTTAGAATCTGCTGCCTACAGCCAGGCCACGTTTTTTGAGCCTCAACTTGCCGATAGCGAGCTGCTCTGCCTAGCCCATGACAAAGCCTATGTGCAGCAGCTGCTGGACTTGACATTGGATGAAAGGATGGTGCGACGCATTGGCTTCCCGCTTACTCGAGAGCTAATCGAGCGGGAGCTTTATCTGGTAGATGGCACAGTGCAGGCGAGTATGTATGCGCTTGAGGATGGGCTAGCCTTTAATATTGCAGGTGGGACACATCATGCGGGGTACAATTATGGGGAAGGCTTCTGCTTGCTCAATGATCAAGCGGTAGCCGCTGCTAACCTGTTGCATAAGAAGCTGGCCCGTCGAATCTTGATTATAGACCTAGATGTTCATCAAGGCAACGGCACTGCGCATATCTTTTCAGGAAGTGAAACGGTCTTTACCTTTTCTATGCATGCAGAAAAGAATTACCCATTTGTAAAAGAGGCTTCTTTTTTGGATGTCCCCCTCGTGGATGCTTTATCTGATGCGGATTATTTAGCCTTGCTTGAGGAGCAGCTTAACTATTTATTTTCCTTTGTACAACCCGATTTTGTCTTTTATCAAGCTGGGGTAGATGTATTAGCTACGGATAAGCTCGGCAAACTTGCCTTAACAGCTCAGGCTTGTGCAGCGCGGGATGCACTTGTTTTTAATTATTGTAGACAAGCTGCTGTGCCGATTCAGGTCAGCATGGGGGGCGGTTATTCTGCGGATATTCAGGTGATTGTAGATGCCCATCTCGCGACAATTCGATTAGGCTTGGAGATCTTTAGCTAGTTGCTCTTAAATTCCTTAGGGGATTATTTCTATAATTTGCCTATTTTGGTCACTATCATAAATAAATAACAGAAAGTCTTATTCTATGTTTTTTCACCAAGACGCAACCTTTGAGTTGCTTTCTATACATCGTGTCGGCAATAAATCGCAGGACGAGTTTTATGTTTTATCGGATGCTCCTGTTGACTTGTCCTCAGATGAGGTACTTCCTGACTTGTTGATGCAGTATTTTATGAAGCCTTTTGCCAAGGCTACTGAAGTTTATCGCTTTTATCACCCCAATGATGACCTACAGCTTAATGAAGTCTATTACTTTGCTAAGCAGTATTTCGATGAGAAGACTTCCTTTCATAATATGTCTGAGCAATTAACTAAACACTTGTATGAAGTCTCGGATCATCCTAAGATAAAAGCTGGGGAGGTCTATATTGTGGCCCTCAATAATGTGCAGATGGAAGGCGAGGATCATAAGGCTATTGGGATCTTTAAGTCGGAGAACAAGGAGGCTTATCTAAAGGTTTTCCCTGATACTGGGGGCTTTCAGCTGGAGTACGAGCAGGAGGCTATAAACATTAATAAGTTGGACAAAGGGGTGGTGATTGTAAATGTGGAAGCAGAGGAAGGCTATAAGGTGTTGGTAGTGGATCAGACAAATCAATCGGAGGCTGTCTACTGGAAGGATGACTTCTTGAAGATCCGCACCCGAAATGACAATTACCAGCAAACAGGCAATATTCTAAAGGTTTACAAGAACTTTGTGGCGGAAAAGCTAGATGATAGTTTTGACTTGGAGAAAGCGGATAAGATTGACCTCTTAAATCGCTCGATGGAGTACTTCAAGACCAAAGAAACTTATGATGAAAAGGAGTTTGAGGAGGAGGTTATTGCAAATCCCCAGGCCGCTTCTATGTTTAAGGAGTATAAGGATGCCTTCGCGGAGGAATTTGACAGCCCTTTTCAAACGAACTTTGAGATTGCAAACTCTGCTGTAAAGAAGATGGCTCCAGCATACAAGTCTAT
The DNA here is from genome assembly GCA_030146225.1 of Sphingobacterium sp. Classification (GTDB taxonomy): domain Bacteria; phylum Bacteroidota; class Bacteroidia; order Sphingobacteriales; family Sphingobacteriaceae; genus Sphingobacterium. Next base: position 2,843 of record JASLCA010000391.1, read on the forward strand.
TATCAAGTTGGATAAAAACTTTCATATCTATGTGCACGGCAAGCGGGAGTATGTAGAGACCGGCTTTGATGAAGAGAAGGGAATGAATTATTATAAACTTTATTATGAGCGCGAAAGCTAAGCGTTTTAGAAAGCTATGGCAAGCTTACGGGGGCTATCTCATCGGGATGGGCTTTGTTATGCTTGCCATAGGCTTAATAACCTGCTTTCAAGCTTATCCAGCTGCCATAGAGCAGTACTATAGTCGTGGCTTTTATCCTTATTTTAGCTACTTGCCCAAGTTTCTTTTTTCTTGGATTCCCTTTAGTGTGGGCGATTTGCTTTATGCCCTTGTACTGGGATACCTTATTTTCTTGGCATTGCGTAGCTTAACGGCGCTATTTCGTTCTAGATTCGCTTTCGCCACTAAAGGGCTTTTAAAATTACTGTTAAGCATTTTTACGCTCTATCTCTATTTTCAATTGAGTTGGGGCTTAAATTATTATAGGCAACCCTTGCAAAGTCAGTTGGGATTGGCTGTGGATAGCTTAGCGCAAGCGGATTTCCTTGCTGTGCTGGATAAGTATATTGAACGTTGCAATACCTTAAGACCAGGCTTAAGTCCAGCGCGCTTTGATCGGGATTTAGCCAAGCTAGAGCTTGAGGAGTTGATGCGATCTGACAAGCAATTGGGGGCGGCATTGTCCAAGACTATGCTACGGGCGAAGTCTCCTTTAAGTAGTAAGCTGGTATCTTACTTTACGGTAACGGGCTATTTCAATCCCTTAACTCAGGAGGTGCAAGTCAATGCGCAAATCCCGATTATTTCCTACCCCTTTACCGTCGTGCATGAATTGACCCATCAAATGGGGATAGGCTTTGAAGATGAGTGTAATTTTGTGGCTTACTTAAAGCTTAAAGATCATGAAAACCCTTGGTACAGGTATGCTGCCAGCTATGAAACCTTACAATACTTACTGCGAACGGTATATTATCAGGATCCGAAGGTATACAAGGCTTATCATGCGAAACTTTCAGATTTAGTACTTGCTGACCTCAAGGCGGAGCGAGAATTTTGGCAGGCCTATTCGGGTTGGATAAATAACCTTACTGACTTTGTATATCAGGGCTATTTACAACATAACAATCAGCCTGAAGGCATGGCTCGGTACTCCATGATGACCAGACTGGTAGTCGCTTGGGAGCTGAAGGAGCTAAAGGAACAAAGCCAGCATAACTTGTAATACCAGTAAGGCTGTAAATGCTAAATCAACCATAGCCGCTAAGTAAGCTATAGTAGGAAAACCTGACATTTAGCTATACTTGTTAAATTGGGGCGGGATAGACTAGGCTATCCCATTCCTAATAAGCTTATAGATTCATCTTTGGGCGAACCACCTTTACCAGAAAGGCATAAGCCAATAGTGCACCCATAAAGGCCATTCCTACACCAATAAGTGATGGATAATTATAAGCATAGCCCAAGCTTATAGGGATTGCGCCTAGGTATGCTCCCAAGGTATTCCCTATATTAAAGCTAGCTTGACCAGCTGAGGCCGCAAATGTCTCTGCTCCCTTAGCATTGTTGATAAGCATCATCTGTAGTGGAGAGCCAATACTAAAGGAGATAAGTCCCGTAATAAAGGCCATTGGGTAAGCCATTGCCTGTATATGTGCGGTAAAGAATACCACTAGTAAACAGATTCCCATCGCAGCAAAGCTGGACATAGCGGCTTTAGTGGGCGAGATACTGTCAGCGAGTTTGCCGCCGATAAAATTCCCAAAAAACATACCCAAGCCTATTAAAATCATAATATAAGGTACCCGGTCGGCTGCTAGTCCCGAGACATTGGTGACAAGGGGTGCGATATAAGAAATCCATGCAAAGAGACCTCCTGTGCCTATTGCAATTACGGCTACCATTAGCCATGCATCCCAGCGGGTAAAGTAACTAATCTGCTTTAAGATGTTGTTGTCTTTTTTTGCAGGGAAGTTGGGCATCCATAGGTAGATCGCCATAAAGGTAATTAAGCCTAATAGGCTAATTGCTGCATAGGTAATACGCCAGGAATAGTGATGGCCGATATATGTTCCTAGCGGAACTCCTGCTAGGTTTGCAAGGGTCATCCCGGTAAACATTATGGAGATGGCCTGAGCCTCTTTGCCAGGCTTTGCAAGTCGAGCGGCTACAACTGAACCTACCCCAAAGAATGCCCCATGTGGTAGGCCTGATACAAATCGTGAGACAAATAGGAGTAGCTTGTTGGGGGCTATGGCAAATAGGCCATTGAAAATAAAAAACAGTAGCATTAAAAACAGTAACACCTTTTTAGGGGAGTACTTGCTTGTGGCTGCTACCAAGGTGGGTGCCCCAACTACAACCCCCAAGGCATATAAAGCGATAAGATTACTGGCGGTAGGGATGTCAACACCGATATCGGCTGCTATATCTGGAAGTATGCCCATCATGGTGAATTCAGTCATCCCAATGGCGAGACCTCCAAATGCTAGTGCTATAAGTGCTTTATTCATGAATACGTTTCGTAAGGCGCTAAAGGTAGGATTTCTTAGGTAGGGAAGCGTGAAAAATATCAAAATTGTCTAAAAACTGACAATCCTAAAGCTGTTTCCGACTTTTATTAGCTAGTAGGCATTGGGGCTATGTTGAGAGTACTTGTCTAAGCCAAGTGGGCTTTGCTAAGCAAAAAAGACGCTCCCTAATGTGTTAAGAAGCGTCTTTTTATAGTTAGGCGTAAACGCTTTGTTTTTTAAATTTCATAACCAATAGGCTGTATACGATTGCTCTGTATTTGTTTCGGTTGGACTTGCCAACTTGCTCCATGACCTCATCAATTGCCTTGTCCAGCTCTGGTCCATCGCTTAAGCCTAGCTTCTTAACTAAAAAGTTGGTTTTAACACGTGCAACCTCTGCAGGGTCTGTTGCCGAAATAGTCTCTGAATCTTGACTGTAGATCGAAGGGCCTAAGCCATGTGTAACTGCTGAAAGTAATTTCTCATCAATAGATAAGTTTAACTTCTTTGCCTCTGCAAGATAAAAGGCTACTTTTTCATCAAATTTACTCATAAGGATATGTTTAAGATATAACGATTATCTTTAAAGTTAATAATGATTTTTGTCAAAAGAAAAACTTTTCATATATTTTTTCAAGCTAAGTATTAGCTGCTATTAAAAAAAGCGATGCTTAGCCTATTGTATATAACTGGCTAAGCATCGCTTTTGTAACTGATTGGGCTAGTGCGCGCTATAGGAGCCCAGCTCTTTTTAACAAGGGTTCTACTTGCGGCTCTTGTCCTCTAAAGCGCTTATACAACAGCATAGGGTGTTCTGTGCCGCCCTTGGAAAGTATATTTTCCTTGAATTTATCTGCTATTTCTCTATTGAAAATCCCATTCTGTTTAAAATAGTCAAAGGCATCTGCATCCAGTACTTCAGCCCATTTGTAGCTGTAATATCCAGAGGAGTAGCCTCCATCAAATATATGGGAGAAGGAGGTGCTCATCGCATTTTTAGGTACATCTGGGTAGAGCTTTGTCACTGCAAATTGCTCGTTCTCAAAAGCCTTAATATCCTTTAATTGTGCAGGGTCCTGTCCATGCCAGCCCATATCCAATAGCCCAAAGCTTAATTGGCGTAGGGTAGCCATTCCTTCTTGGAAGGCTGCAGATTCCTTAATTTTGGCAATCAGGTCCATTGGTATTGGAGCTCCGGTCTGATAGTGTTTAGCAAATAGGGCCAAACATTCCTTTTCATAGCACCAGTTCTCCAGTATCTGACTTGGTAATTCTACAAAATCCCAATAGACTGAGGTTCCTGAGAGATTTGGATAGATGCTGTCTGCTAGCATGCCATGAAGCGCATGCCCAAATTCATGAAAAAAGGGTGGTAACCTCGTTGAAGGTTAATAAG
>JASLCA010000001.1 GCA_030146225.1 Sphingobacterium sp.
TACTTATTAATAGCAGTGCAGCTTTAAAAAGTACCAATAGCCTACTTGTTGTTTTATTCAGTTTAAAATGTTCATATTCAAAGGTTTGTTACATTTGTTGTATTCTGAAAAGATATTTATTATATTGATTATTAGCGTGTTATCTTTTTGTGATCTAAATTTTGTAAAAACAAGAATAAATACAAAAAGTGCTTTATGTAAATTTAAGTTAACCAATTAGATTAAATCCTCTGACGCTTGTTTTAATCTATAAGATTAGGATGCTTTATCCGTGTATGTTTTTCTATACACAGCGTATAACCAATTGACTTATTAACCAATACCTATAAACTATGCAGAAAATTAAACAGTTTTCTCGCAGGCGCTTTCCATGTTGGAAAGGCTTGTTATTGCCAGTATTGTATCATGCTGGTGTAGTCATTATCGTAAGCACTGCGGCGATTGCCTATGCAATCCCAGCCAGGAACCTAGCAGCAGATAAGGAAAGGAACTTTCAATTGCTGATTTCCGGAAACGTTCACGATGATGCTACAGGAGCAAATCTATCGGGTGCGACTATTAAGGTCCTAGGCAAGTCAGCAGCCACTGCCACAGATGCATTAGGCAATTTTGAAATTAGAGCAGTCTTGCAAGATGTGCTTGAAATAAGCCTTATTGGGTATGAGACAAAGCAGGTAACTTTAGTCTCTAGCGAAAGATTAAAGATTAGCTTAAGACTTGCTGAGCAAAGTCTAGAGGAGTTAGTAGTAACTGGCTACGGGGCTCAGCGTCGGAAAGATCTAACAGGTGCCGTAGCAGTGGTAGCAGTCGCTCAGCTTAAGTCTCAACCTGCTGCCTCGGCTGTGGAAGCCTTACAAGGAAAGGCCCCAGGCGTACAGATCGTTAATGATGGAGCTCCTGGCTCAACCCCACAGATTAAGATTAGAGGCTATAGTACCATCAACAACAATGAGCCTTTGTATATTATAGATGGCGTCCCTTTCGAAGGCAAGTTAAGCTGGCTCAATCAAAATGATATAGAGTCCATGCAAGTCCTCAAAGATGCATCCGCTGCCTCCATCTATGGGGCGCGCGCCAACAATGGGGTTGTTATAATCACCACCACAGCGGGCCGATCTGGCAAGCCTAGGCTGAGTCTAGACAGCTACTCAGGCTCTCAGCGACCACAATACAGTCGTTACCCCAAGATGATGAGCCCCCAGCAGGTCTACGATATGAACAATCGCCTGCGTGGGGAAAGCCTGAGCCTGCCTGTTTATCTATTGGTAGGTGATAAAGGATTGGAGAAGCAGGAGGCTATTAGCCCAAGTGATTACGACATGTCCAAGTACAATTATTCAAAAGATCCACAGACTTTTTATCAAATTACCAAGGCTAACCAGCAAGGGACAGACTGGTTTCGCGAGCTGTCTCAAAATGCTCCCATGCAAAGTTATCAGTTGGCAGTCAATGGGGGGACTTCAGAGAGTAGCTATGCTATGTCAGGCGGCTACCTTAATCAAAAAGGAACCTTGATCCATACGCAATTTGAACGCTTTAATATACGGACCAATACGCAGTTTAAATTTTTGAATAATAAGCTACGTCTAGGGGAAAACTTACAGTATAGCTATACCCGCGGGGTAGGCTTGGGCGTAAACCCTAAGGTTGCGGGAGACTATATGGCTGATGGCAGCGTAATTGGCTGGGCATATCGTATTCAGAATATAGTTCCAGTATATGATGAAGGGGGCAACTTCGCAGGCACGCGCGGAGGCTATGGGAATGCACAAAACCCAGTAGCGGTAGCCTATAGGGCTAAAGACAATGTGAGAAAAAGCAATTTCTTTTTCGGGAATGTTTTCGGAGAAGTGGATATACTCCAAGGACTAGTCTTACGGAGTAGTTTTGGATTGCGCTATGAAAACAATACAGCCATCGATATTACCTATCCCAATCCCGAATATTCCGAGGGCTCCTACACCTTTAATCGTCTCAACGAATCGGCCGCTTACGGCTCTGAGTGGACTTGGACTAATACCCTAAACTACAGGCGGCAGTTTCAGAAGCATAGCCTCAATATACTAGCCGGTACCGAAGCCATCAACAATATGGATCGAGACCTCTCCGGCAGTAGAACAGACTTTTTTCTGCTCAATAGCTTGGATTACTTCTACCTAGATGCTGGTACAGCCAATTTTGGGAATTCCAGTACTGGAACTGGGGGAGCCATGTTCTCTATCTTTGGAAAGGCTGATTATAGCTTTAATGAGCGGTATTTGCTAAGTGCTACCCTGCGCAGGGATGGCTCCTCAAACTTTGGGCCTAACAATAAGTATGGCCTATTTCCTGGAGTCTCTGCTGCATGGCGTCTTTCTGCTGAAGAGTTTATGCAAAGCACGCCCTGGGTATCCGACCTGAAGCTGCGTGCTGGCTATGGCGTGACGGGGAACCAACGTATACCCGCCAATAATTACCTCAGTCGCTATGCAAGCTCAATAACGCATTCATCTTATCCCATAGGTGGCTCGGTACATAGCGGTCTTTGGCAAAGTGACTATGCCAATCCACATGTGAAATGGGAGCAAGTCAATGCCCTCAATATAGGCTTGGACTTTACCCTCTTCCAAGGGGATTTGGATGGGCTAATAGACTATTATGACAAGCGCACCAATGACATGCTCTTTCGAGTACCCTTGCCTGCATCAGCAGCTGGCCGAGCGACCTCACCCTATGTAAATATTGGGAATATGCGCAATCACGGCTTAGAATTTTCACTAGGCTATCATTATGGGCGTAGGCAGCAGAAAGACTTTAGCCTAGATCTAAATGCCAGCTTGGGAAGAAATATAAACAAGGTAGTTGCCTTAGCACCCTCCGTAAGTCAGCAAAACTATGGTACATTCAGAGGTCTACAGACCAGTATCCTAAAGCCGGGAGAGGTCTTTGGGGCATTTTATGGCTATCAGGTAGCCGGAGTATACCGAGATGCCGAGGATGTGACGAGTTCCCCCAATTATGCTGATAACTTGGCCCGCCCAGGTGGGCTTAAGTATGTAGACATCAATAGGGACGGGGTCATTAACGATGCAGATCGTACCATTATTGGCAATCCGCATCCAGACTTTGTGTATTCCTTGGGCATTAATGCTGCCTATAAAAACTGGGATATGGCCCTGTTTTTCTATGGATCACAAGGGAATGATGTCTTTGACTTCAATCGTTACTTTACAGACTTCGGAGTATTTAATGGAGCCCGTAGCACCCGACTATTGGAGGCTTGGACAGTTGCTAATCCCAATGCACAGGTTCCTTCCTTAACCAATAAACCCTCCAGCTATGAATCTAGCACTTCGGATTATTATGTGCAAGATGGCAGCTTCCTAAAGATGAAAAACTTACAAATAGGATACAACCTGCCGGTTAATAACTGGTTTGGAAAGCAAAATCCCGTACAGAAGCTACGTCTTTACCTAGGGGTGACCAACCTCTTCACCCTGACTAAATATACGGGCTTAGATCCTGAAGTCTCTGCAAGCTCTAGTGACTATCCAGCGATAGGAGTAGATCTGGGGACCTATCCCCAGTCGCGACAATATTTAGTCGGTCTCAGTCTTGGATTTTAACAGCAAAAGAAATGTATTATGAAAAATAGAAGATTATTTATAGGGATAATTGGCAGTCTAGTTTTAATGATGGGCTGTGGCAAAGAATTTCTAAATAAAGTGCCTCAAGGTCAGCTCTACGGAGATCAGCCTAGTTCTGGGGAAGGGATAGAAGCCTTATTGATCGGGGCTTATGGCATTATCAATGGAAATGTAAGCGGTACCTGGGGAAATTATGCTTCCGCCCCAAGTCAATGGGTCTTTGGCGAAATAACCTCTGACAATGCACACAAGGGCTCTGAAGAGATCGATCAGCCAGCGATGCTCCTAATCGAAATGCTAAATCCCAGTCCAAGCAACGATCAATTATTGCCCATGTGGCAGGTGTATTATGAAGGTGTACTGCGTTGCAACACAGTTCTACGCTTATTAAAGTTAGATCAATCCGCCAATAAAGAGCTGCATGCAGATCGGGCTAAGGCTATAGAAGCAGAAGCCAGGCTGCTGAGAGGACATTTTTACTTTTACCTCTGGCGGGTATTTAAAAACATACCCTATGTAGATGAGAATACCAGCATAGAGGAAGCTCAAAAGATGCCCAATAAAGAAGATGTTTATCCGCGTATTATTGAGGATATGAAGTTTGCGATGGACAATCTCCCGAGCAGTAAATACAAAGGCGAAGTAGGCCGAATGGACAAGCGGATTGCAAGTGCCTATTTAGGAAAGCTCTATTTATACCAGGGCAAACACGAGCTGGCCTTGCCCTTGTTTGAAGCCGTTATAGGAAGCAAGGATCTGCGAACAATGCCCTTTGAAGACAATTTTGACATTGATAAAGAAGACGGTCCAGAGACAATCTTGGTCTCAAAGCATGCCATCAATCCCAATGGGACCGGCGACAATGCCAATGTGGGGGATATGTTAAGTGGTCTCTATGGGACATCCCCTATAGGCTGTTGTGGCTTTTATCAACCTACACTTGACCTTGTCAATGCCTACCGCGTAGATGAAAATGGTCTGCCTTATCTAGATGGGAGCTATCGCAATCAACCCTATCTTTCAGATTTTGGTCTGGATGCCGTTGCAAAGGCAAACTACGTGCTGGATAAGACATTGCGCGTAGATCCTAGACTTGATTACACGGTCGGCAGGCGCGGGGTGCCTTATTTAGATTATGGCATTATGCCAGGGGATGCTTGGATACGGAGTGCATCCGCTGGAGGACCATTTGTAGGTATAAAGACTATGATTAAGCAGCGTCAATTTGCAGGCAATGTCGTGGCTGGCGCTAATTATATTACGGGCCTCGATGTAAACATTATCCGCTTAGCCGATGTGATATTAATGGCGGCGGAATGTGCTGTAGAGCTTGCTGATCTCCCTAAAGCGCTAAATTATGTCAATGTAGTACGGGAGCGTGCAAACAATCTGCCGCACAAGCAGGTGGCCAATGAGGCTGTAGCAAATTATCTGGTGAAGCCATATCCCGCCTTTCCTACAGCGGACTTTGCACGCAATGCCGTACGCATGGAGCGCAGACTAGAATTGGCTATGGAGGGACATCGCTTCTTTGATCTCGTGCGCTGGGGAATCGCCAAGGATGTGCTCGAGAGCTACTCCAGATTTGAGAGCCAGCATCTAGTGCTATATGGAGGGCTCAGCTTTCAACCACACAATGCCTATTTCCCTATACCACAGACTGAAATTGATCGCAGTGGGCGAAGCCTTGATCAAAATAAAGGTTATTAATAAAGTGTAGGCAATAATTTTAGGCTCAGGTCTTTACGATCTGAGCCTTCTTGTGTATAATACTTGCCTAAACAGCTATTTAAAATACATAATACGCTGTTACAATAGCAGTGTATTTTTATTAATTCTAAAACAAAATTTATCATTCTGATAGTGAATTGATTACATGTTGATTAATTATTTTTTTAAATATTACTTAATAGTTAGGTTTTGATTGCTGTATAAAGTATGTAACTTGCTTGTGACGATTATAAATCTTCCTAAATATTGCTTTTTATTAAAAAAATAGAAAACTAAACAACTATAGTGTATGCTAAAACTATGCTATAGGAAATAATCAATTTTATAAACTATTCACTTAAACCATGAAGAAACTTAAGCAGTTTTCAAGCGGATTTTTTGTCTATCGAAAAATACCCTTAAGACAAACCTTGTGCCTCTCTAGCGCATTGTTCTTGTTGAATCAGTCCAGTATGGCAAGTAGCAATCTCAGCTTTTACAAGCCTGTGATAGTTGTACAGCAGGCGAATCAACAAACTACCGTTCGTGGGACGGTTACGGATCAAGAAAGCAAGCAGCCCTTGGCAGGGGTTACCGTAAAGGTAATCGGATCCAACAAGGCTGTAGCGACAGATGCCGCTGGTAACTTCGAAATTGAAGCCAGCCCGAATGCACAGTTGGAGGTAAGCTATGTGGGCTATTTAGCCCGACGTGTTCCAGTGACTGGCACAGCAGCATTGCAGATTGGCTTAGTTGCCGACAATAGCAGCTTAGAGGAGGTCGTGGTAACGGGCTACGGTACGCAGCGCCGGAAAGACTTAACTGGGGCTGTGGCTGTAGTTAATACGGATCAGATTAAGGCACAACCTGCTGCAACAGCTATTGAGGCCTTGCAGGGTAAGGCGGCGGGGGTACAGATTGTCAACGATGGTGCGCCAGGTTCTACACCACAGATTAAAATACGGGGCTACAGTACAATTAACAACAACGAGCCACTCTATATTATAGATGGGGTACCCTTTGAAGGAAAGTTGAGCTGGCTCAACCAGAACGATATTGAGACCATGCAGGTCTTAAAGGATGCGTCCGCGGCCTCGATTTATGGCGCACGTGCTAACAATGGGGTGGTTATTATTACCACCAAGACCGGTAAGCCTGGCAAGCCTAATATTAATTTGGATAGCTACGTAGGCTTGCAAGTGCCGCAATACAGTCGTTTTCCAAAGATGATGAGCCCGCAGCAGGTTTATGATATGAACAATAAGATCAATGGCACGAACTTACTCTTGCCAGATTATATCTTGGCTGGGGGCAAAGGGGTAGAAGACCAAGATAAGATTACGGATGCTGATGTGGATATGAGTAAATACAATTATAGCCGCGATCCAAATACCTTTTACCAGATTACAAAAGCAAATCAGGATGGAACGGATTGGTTTAGAGAGACCTCTCAAAAGGCTTTAACGCAAAACTATCAGCTTTCGGCAACTGGGGGCGGCGAGAATGCTAGCTATGCCATGTCAGGAGGTTACTTAGGGCAAGAGGGAACAGTTATCCACTCTAAGTTTGAGCGTTTTAATATTCGAACCAATACCCAGTTTAAAGCCTTTAATGGCAAGCTGCGCTTCGGGGAGAATATGCAGTATAGCCATACCAAAGGAGTAGGCATGGGTGTTAATCCAAACGCTGCTGGGGGATATATGGGCGATGCCAGCGTTGTGGCTTGGTCATTACGCGCCCAAACAATTATTCCGGTATACGATGAGGGTGGTAACTTTGCCGGTAGTCGTGGAGGTTGGGGAAATGCACGTAACCCTGTAGCAGTAGCTTATAGAGCCAAGGACAACGTCAATACAAGTAATTTCTTCTTTGGAAATGCCTTTGCCGAGGTGGATGTGCTTGAGGGCTTGACCGCACGTACCAGCTTTGGTATTCGCTATGAGAATTACGCTGGACGCAGTATCAATTACCCTGATCCAGAGTTTTCGGAGGGCTCCTACACCAGTAATAGCCTGAGCGAATCCAGTGGGTCTGTTACGGAATGGACTTGGACTAATACCCTTAACTATAGCAAGAAATTTGGTCAACATCGTCTAAATGTTTTGGCAGGTACAGAAGGTATTAGTAGTCAGAATCGGGATATTTCTGCTAGCAGAAATAGCTTCTTTACCTTGGGTAGCTTGGATTACCTCTACTTAAATGCAGGTACTGAAAGTTTCGGTAATAGTGGATCAGGCGGCGTAGGCTCCATGTTTTCGCTCTTTGCTAAGGCCGATTACAGCTTTAATGATCGCTACCTCCTAAGTGCTACGGTACGAAGAGATGGCTCTTCCAACTTCGGGCCTAACAACAAGTACGGAACTTTCCCAGGGGTAAGTGCAGCTTGGCGTATTTCAAGCGAGGAGTTTATGCAAGAAGTGGCATGGATCCAAGACTTAAAATTAAGAGCAGGCTACGGAGTGACAGGTAATCAGCGTATTCCAGCCAACAACTATATTAGCCGCTATGCAAGTTCCATTACGCACTCATCCTATCCTATAGGGGGTACAGTGCAGAGTGGCTTGTGGCAGAGTGCCTATGCCAATGAAAATGTGAAGTGGGAACAGGTAAATGCCTTTAATATCGGCTTAGACTTTACCTTATTCCAAGGTGATTTTGATGGAGCTGTAGATTATTACGACAAGAAAACCAATGATATGCTTTTCCGCGTGCCACTTCCAGCAAGTGCTACGGGCAGAGGATCAGCTCCCTATGTAAATATTGGAAATATGCGCAACAGCGGGGTGGAGCTTTCTTTGGGTTACCACTACGGGCGTCGTCAACAGAAGGATTTTACTTTGGACTTAATGGGAACATTCTCGAAAAACAAGAATGAGGTTACCGCTTTGGCACCATCTGTAGCGCAACAGAATTACGGCAAGTTTAGAGATTTGCAGACTACAATCCTGAAACCAGGAGAGGTGTTTGGCGCCTTTTACGGCTTTCAGGTTGCGGGAGTATACCAAGATGCAGCAGATGTAGCCAACTCGCCAAATTATTCAGATAATAAGGCCCGTCCAGGAGGCTTAAAGTATCAAGATATTAATGGGGATGGTGTGATCAATGATAAGGATCGCACGATTATCGGCAACCCACATCCAGATTTCGTATACTCTTTGGGTGTTAATGCGGCTTATAAGGACTGGGATATTGCCATGTTCTTCTATGGTTCTCAGGGGAATGATGTCTTTGATGCTACCCGATACTACACCGACTTTGGGGTGTTTAACGGTGCCCGAAGCACGCGCTTACTGGACGCTTGGTCGGCTGATAAGCCAAGCAATACCATGCCTTCCTTAACCGCTAACCCATCGGCATTTGAAAAGGAGACTTCATCCTACTATGTACAAGATGGGAGTTTCTTAAAGATGAAAAATCTGCAAGTAGGTTATACCTTTCCGGTAAAACGTTTGTTTGGACAGGAAACAGCTATTCAGAAATTACGTATTTATGCTGGGGTGACCAACTTATTTACGATTACCAAATACGATGGCTTAGATCCTGAAGTGTCAGCTACGCCTAGTGATTATCCAGCCATTGGCGTTGACTTGGGGGTATATCCACAATCTCGTCAATATTTATTTGGTTTAAGTTTCGGATTTTAATTGTTTACAGGATGTATATTATGAAAAAGAATACACTATATACCGCATTATTGGCTACAGGCTTACTGTTTAGTGGCTGCGGAAAAGATTTTTTAAATAAAGTACCCCAAGGTGAGTTGTTTGGGGATCAAATTACCAATGGGGATGGGGTAGAAGCCTTGTTATTGGGCGCTTACAGCATCATGAATGGCAATGTAAATGGCACCTGGGGACATTATGCTTCGGGGCCTAGCCAATGGGTATTTGGGGAGTTGGCAGCCGACAACGTGCATAAAGGATCTGATGAGAATGATCAAGCGGCGATGAACCTTATCGAAACCCTACGTACGACTCCTACCAACGATCAAGTTTTGGTTATGTGGCAGGTATACTATGAAGGGATATTACGTTGTAATGCCACCTTGAAACTGCTCAGTGCGGATCAAGCTGGGGCTAAGGATATTTCTCCAGCGCGTGCGACGGCTATTGAAGCAGAAGCCAAAATGCTGCGCGGACATTATTACTTCTTCTTATGGCGCGTGTTTAAAAACCTGCCTTATATAGACGAGAATACCAGCGTAGAGGATGCACAGCGTATGCCCAACAATACCGACATCTATGAGAAGATTGTCGCAGATGTAAAGCATGCGATGGACAATCTGCCTGCGACCAAGTACAAGGGCGAGGCTGGGCGTATGGACAAGCAGATCGCAACTGCTTATTTAGCGAAGCTCTATCTCTACCAAGGGAAACATGACTTGGCTTTGCCGCTCTTTGAGACGGTAATTGCTGGTAAGGATTTGGTAGGAATGGCCTTCGAAAATAACTTTGATATTGATAAAGAGGATGGTCCAGAGGCGATCTTGGTCTCTAAGCATGCAATCAACCCAAATGGTTCTGGGGATAATGCCAATGTGGGGGATATGCTTAATGGCTTGTATGGTACCTCACAAGTAAACTGCTGCGGTTTCTTGCAGCCAACCATTGATCTGGTGAATGCCTACAAGGTAGATGCCGATGGCTTGCCTTACTTAGATGATACCTATAGAGATAATCCTTACCTGTCTGATCTCGGTTTAGAAGGAAAAGATAAGACAGACTACAAGGTCGACACAAAACTACGCGTAGATCCCCGACTGGACTATACCGTAGGGCGTCGCGGTGTGCCTTACCTGGATCATGGGGTGATGCCTGGCGATGCATGGATGCGTAAGCCTAGCTTCGCTGGTCCATTTGTTGGTATGAAGTCGATCTTGAAAATCAGTCAATTTCCAGGCAATGTGGTCTCTGGTGAGAACTATATTACTGGGCTTGATGTTAATATTATGCGCTTAGCCGATGTTATTTTAATGGCAGCGGAGTGTGCGGTGGAGACAGGTGATTTGGGCAAGGCCCTCAAGTATGTCAATATTGTTCGGGAGCGCGCTAATAAATTGCCCCGCAAGGAGGTCAATAATGTGATGGTGGCCAACTATATGGTGAAGCCATACCCAGCCTTTGCCGATGCGAATTATGCGCGCAAGGCTGTGCGTATGGAAAGACGCTTAGAGCTTGCGCTTGAAGGCCATCGCTTCTATGATTTAGTGCGTTGGGGGATTGCTAAAGAGGTGTTGGAGAGCTATTCGAAATTTGAGGGAGGTTATCTACCTTTCTTTAAAGGGATAGTTTTCAACCCGCACAATGCATATTTTCCAATACCGCAGACTGAAATTGATCGTAGTGGTGCGACATTAGATCAAAATGCTGGTTACTAATATTTCATGATGTAATCTTTTTATTACGAAGCCCACTACGAGTTAGTGGGCTTTTTAGCTTCATTTTTGTATGTTTACTGTATGAATAAAAACCTACTAACCTTACTCTGCCTTTTCTTTATTAGTAAGTTGCAGGCGCAAGATTTTAATCTTTTACAGCAGCAATTTGATAAGTCCAGTACCTTAAAGGGGTATTTCTATGGCTTTAATCTGTATGATCTGGATAGCAATAGGTTTTTATTTGGCATTAATGAGGATAAACACTTTACCCCAGCCTCTAATACCAAGGTCTTTACCCTCTTCAATAGCTTAAAGCATCTTGGGGACTCCATCCCTGGCTTACACTATGTAGAAAGAGGTGACTCCCTAATCTTTTGGGGGACCGGCGATCCTACATTTTTGCACAGCAAGCTGGATTCGCACAAGGTGTACAACTTCTTGGCGCAGTCAGGCAAGCAATTGTTTTATGCCGCTGCAGCCCAAGTGGAAGAAACCTTCTATAGAAATGGCTGGTCGGTAGAAGACTTTGAGGAGTATTATCAGCCTGAGCTTAGTGCATTCCCTATTTATGGTAATGTGGTCACCTTTAGGGAGCAGGCTGGCAAGCTTCAAGCTACTCCGAGGTACTTTCAAAGCCTCTGTATTAAAGGGGATAAGGGGGGGGCATCCTTTAGTCTTAGTCGAGACTTTGACAAAAACCTTTTTATAAGCAGTACGCATAAGCTGCCAAATAACTATGTGAATGAGAAGCCTTTTCGGACTTCAGATGAACTCTTTGTGGAGTTATTGCAGGATACCCTGCATCGACCTGTTCAGCTGATAAGCTATACGAAGCCTCAGGATTATAAGTTGATCTATTCGACAGCGACCAAGGAAGTCTTGCGGGAGATGATGCTGCCTAGTGACAACTTTTTAGCCGAGCAGCTCAATATGCTGACTGCCCTAGCGCATTTTGGATCCTTTAAGACAGCCAGCATGCGCAGTTATATGGAGGAGCAGTATTACAAGTATTTTACGGATAAGATCGAGCTCCGCGATGGGAGTGGGCTGTCTACCTACAACAAGGTAACCCCCCGCAGCATGGTTGAGCTCTTGCTTTTAGTACAGCAGGAACTCCCACTGCCTACAGACCTACATTATGTCTTCCCTACGGGAGGGGTGGATGGCACGATAAAATCTGCCTACAAGTTGGATCGGGGCGAAGCCTTTGTCTGGGCTAAAACGGGCACCATAAATTCGGTGCACTGTCAGAGTGGTTACATCAAGACCCGCACGGGGAAAAACCTCGTCTTCTCCTTTCTAAATAACAACTTCCTAGGCTCGGCAAGCCCAGTTAGAGCTGAGATGGTACGCTTGATAACTTTTATTAGAGAGAATTATTAGTAAAATAAAATCAATTGGTATCTTCGCTGATTACGAATGGGAGTTATAGAAAAAAACAACAAGAAAACCATACGGGCTTGGTCCATGTATGATTGGGCGAATTCGGCCTACAACCTGGTGATCACCTCAACAATCTTTCCAGCTTATTATACGGCCATCACCCAGACTGAGGAGCAAGGGGATGTCGTTAATTTCTTTGGCTTCAAGGTGGTAAATACCGTGTTGTCAAACTTTGCTTTAGCTGCAGCCTACCTGTTGATGGCCCTTACCTTGCCTTTTATATCCTCCTATGCGGATGTCAAGGGACGCAAGCGGCAGATGATGATGTTCTTCACCTACTTTGGGGCAATCTCCTGTATGGGCTTATTCTTCTTTAAGCTCGATACCCTTGAAGTGAGTATTATCTTGTTTGCGATGGCTGCAATGGGTTATATTGGTGGGGTATTGTTTAACAACTCTTACCTGCCAGAGATTGCTACTGTGGATCAACAGGACAAGGTGAGTGCACAGGGCTTTGCCTACGGCTATATCGGCTGTGTGACCTTGCAGCTGATCTGTCTTGTGTTTATCCTTAAGCCGGAGTGGTTTGGAATTGTAGATCCAAGCCTAGGTCCTCGCTTGTCCTTCCTGCTGGTAGGGCTATGGTGGGCCGGCTTTGCCATTATCCCCTTTAAGGCCTTGCCAAACAATCAAGGCTCCACAGCTCGAGCTTCAAAAAATCTCTTTCGCACGGTGATCTTAGAATTTCGAATTGTCCTAAAGAAGATTAGTAAGATTTCGAGCATCAAAACTTTTCTGCCCGCTTACTTTTTTTACTCCGCAGGCGTACAGACGGTAATGATTGTGGCGGCGGCATTTGGTGCCAAAGAGCTACATATGGAGAGTTCTAAGTTGATTATTACGATTTTACTGATACAACTCGTGGCTATAGCGGGCGCCTATTTAATGTCGAGATTGTCCCAGAATTTTGGCAATATCAAGGTGTTGATGGCCGTTGTATGTGTATGGATAGGTATCTGCTGTTCGGCTTACTTTATTAAGACCGAGCAAGCATTTTATATATTGGCCTGTGTGGTAGGCTTAGTGATGGGCGGGATACAATCCCTATCGCGCTCTACATACTCCAAGTTTTTGCCCAGCAATATCAAGGACACGGCTTCCTTTTTTAGCTTTTATGATGTGACCGAGAAGCTGGCTATAGTACTGGGCCTACTATCATTTGGTTTGATTGAACAATTGACCCGAAATATTCGCTACTCCGCATTATTTCTATCGGTGTTTTTTCTTTTGGGTTTGTTTTTGTTGGGCAGAGTTTTGAAATTTAATAAAGCAATTAAGGCATGAAGGTAGAACTGTTTATACCCTGTTTTATAGATCAGATATATCCGGAGACGGCATTTAATACCATTAAACTCTTGCAAAAAGCGGGCTGTGAGGTGGTTTACAATCCCGCTCAAACCTGCTGTGGCCAGCCAGCTTACAATGCTGGCTTCTGGGATGAGGCCAAGAAGGTGGGCTTGAAGTTCCTCGATGACTTCTCCGAGGATACCTATATTGTCTCGCCTTCAGGATCTTGTACAGGCATGGTAAAGAAAGGCTACAATGATCTATTTACTAATACTACGGCGCATAACCGCTGCCGTAACATTCAAGGAAATACCTATGAGTTAACTGATTTTTTGGTAAATGTCCTTAAAAAACATTATTTTGGAGCTGAATTGCCTGGTACAGCGGTCTATCATGATGCCTGTGGGGCATTACGAGACTGCAAGATTAAGGATGAGCCGCGCATCTTGCTAAATCAGGTGGGCGGATTAGAGATCCTAGCGATGCGTGACCAAGAAGGCTGTTGTGGCTTTGGAGGCTCATTTGCGGTGAAGTTTGAAGGGATATCAGCTGCGATGGCTGAGCAGAAGGTACAAAATGCCTTAGCTGTTAAAGCTGATTTTATTATATCTACCGATAGTTCCTGCTTAATGCAGCTGCAAAGCTATATTGACAAGCATGAACTTCCTATTAAGACTAAACATATAGCCGATGTTTTAACATCAGGCTGGGCAAATATTTAACAATAAACCTAACAATCAATGAACTCAAGAAGAACGTTTTTAAAAAATCTAGGCTTGGCTACTGCTGGGCTTACATTGGCTCCATCGTTGGATGTATTTGCAGCGAAGAAGTCTTGGTTTGATATATCGCTGGCCGAATGGTCTTTGCACAAGACCTTGTTTAAGGGGGATTTAAAGAATATCGACTTTCCTGAATTT
>JASLCA010000016.1 GCA_030146225.1 Sphingobacterium sp.
GTTCTGCCACATCATAAAAAATCCGAGTAACCAAGCTTATCCCAAGCAGGGGGAAGCAGATGGCTAACAAAAGTTGCAGAATTGACAGAAAGGCAAAGGCTACATAGAGCGCACGAACAATAGCATAGCTGGAGAAATTATACAAAAAGTAAGCAAAGCATATCAGATGCGAGAGTACAAAGATAAGGTAGATTAAGCTTGAAAGTTTCCCATAATTATTAAAGCTAAAGAGCGACACAAGGCATACTAAACTAAAAACAAGGGCATTCCGCTGCAATAAACCGGGTGGAAACTTAAATCTTTTATGCGTAGCAAAATAAAGCACAAAGATCATAGGCAATACAATTGAAAAGGAGTCTCCCAAAGTACCGCCAATGGTATTTATATGAAGCTTAAATACGGGTATTGCAAATTGAAATGGGATCGCGATAAAGAAAAAGGTCATGATCAGATAAGCATTCCGATCACGCCCTGCGATAAAGCGCCCATAGCATACTACAAATACCAAAATAAACAATAGGAAGATCGCCTTGTTCATAATCTTAGCTATTCAGATGAAAGTGCATGCTTAAAAAAATCCTGTGACACCTGCCTATAAGCGCTTAGGATCAACTCCACAAAATCCCATTTTACTTGCTTATGCAGTATGCTTAAAAACTGCTGCTCGTCAAACTCGGCCATAATATGATCTTCCAAGTCCAGCATCTGTAGCAGACTAATTATGCGATCATTCATACCAGCTGATTCGCCACTATTGGGTAAAACAATAAAGTTGACTTGATGAATAATGCAGAAGACCACGGCATGAAAGGAGGTCGTTATAACCAGCTCTGACTGTCCAATAACTTCCAGCCAGCCCTCTACTGTAGGATAGGCATTGCCTGAAAAATCATTGTTTGCGGTAGCATGTACAACTTTATAAGTAGGCATTGACTTTGCATACTGAATAAACTTGGCCTTATCCTTAATCTCACTATTGCCTAAAGTATAGATGAATATTGTGCTTTCTGCCTGCGGGGTTGCTTTCAATTGGAGGAGCGAGGCCCATTCTTCTTTTAGGAACAAGAAGGTAGGGTCCAAGACAAGCGCTATAGGCTTCTTTGTCAATGGAGCCAAGAGCGGTATTGACTGCTCTTCTCGCACACTAATATAATCCAAGGCATCCAAGTATTTAGAAAAAAGCTGCGTATCCTTTTCGGTAAGGGAAGCTTGTCCCAAGCTCGCCGCATAGGAGACCCTGCGAATCTTGGCATCCCCAAACCCCAATAAAAAGGGTTCCGCAGAATACTTAAAATGGTTGTTCCACACCTGATCACTGCCAGAAAAGTAGACATCAGCGGCAGGTGGATTTGCCAGCAGCTCCTCAAAGGAATAGTAATCCTCCGCTCCATACACTAGATGTGCAGCCTTAAAGACAGGAAACTGTCTTTGTAAATCATAGGCAGCAGCGACCTTGCGCTTGCCGGCATTTAGCTTATAGCTAATAAAGGAGAAAAGCTTTTTACTAAAAACCTTGCTTATAATATCCGTTGAGGCTAGGGCAACTTTCTCTTTACGATGGTACTTAATCAAAAAAGGCTCATGCCCCAGCTTTTTGAGGTAGTTTTGTAGGGCGAATAACTGTAATACCTGACCGTAATTATTATTACTATCCCAGAATGTCATTATACCAATTTTCATATCCTTAATTATTTACAATTTAATAGACCTTAATTATTCCTGCACTGCCCCCACTAGCTCCTCTTTAATAGTTCCGTTCTAATCGTCTTATACTTGCGACAACCTAAAGCGGCTGTACAATTTTGTCCAATTCTTTTTCACTAATTCCTTTTCATCAGTACATAAGCCAAAGAAATATGCACTCCCTAGAAAGGCCATCCCAGCTATAAAAAATGTAAGTAGGAAGCGTAAGTGAAAGTGAAATAGACGGGTAATAAGGTAACTGACAAGCACAATACAGATAAGGGGCAAGATTTCTTTTAACAACACCCTATTGAGGTATTCGGAGAGCTGCATGCCTACAATTCTTTTGGCAAAATAAACCCTTAAAACACAGGCTAGCAGCTCCACCATAATAGCTATCCAGAGTACCGAGCTCGGATTATAATGCAAGCTTAAGGCTATAATAGCCAAGGGAATATTAAGCAACAATACCAATCCAACAACTACCTGATACACATTGATCTGCCCAACGGCTTGTATCGCTGACTGTAAGCCTATCGTCAGTTGATTCACTAAGATCGAGGCAATAATTAAGGAGCAGAAAATGCTTGTATAGGGTGGCACAACTCCCAACCAAAACTCCAATAAATGGTCCATCTCAAAAAAGCAGGGAACGGCTAAGATCACAGATAGAAAAAAGCCAAACTTGCTGGCCATTAACGAAAGCCTAATAACTCGCTCGCGATCCCCAGCTCCTTCGCTTTTCATAATCTGTGGATTCAACGCCCTGAGTAAGGTTGCTGACAGGAAATTAAGTTGGTAGCCTACTTGATTGCCAATGGCATAGGCTGTATTTAAGGAGACCCCATTGTAATAATTCAGGATAAAGGCTAAGCCTTGATTTCTCCCCACCCCACACAATGAACCAAACATATTCCAACCAGCAAAAGCACCAAGCTGCTTACACATGCCCTTGTCCAACCATGGCACTAGATTCAGCCTGCATTCATCGTACTTGAGGTAACAAAAAACAGCATACAGTACAAAAACAATAATGGCAGTTAGCAGCATTAATTGCCCATAAAAAATCAACTTGTCTGCAACCCTGAAATAATGAATTGCCAAGGCAATACCTAGCCTTAAGAAGGCTTCTACAATATTTATGATCGCTACCCAGAACATATTTTCACGCGCAATCAACACCCCATTAAAGGGCACTGAAGCAATGGTAAAAAAAGCAGTAAAGGCCATATAATGGTAAATAACTTCGGCAGCCGCTTGTCGCTCCGACGGAATATTAAAGAAATTACGAAAGATTAAATCCTCAAGCAGGAATAGCAGCAGGACAATTAAAAGCCCCAATAGCATATGCAATAGCAAGCTATTGCTAAAGACCGTGCGCTGCATTTTCAAATCCGACTGACCTTGGTAAAAGGATAAGTAACGCTGAGTGGAGGTTGCCATAGCGGTGCTTAAAAAGGATAAGAACACGACAACGCCCGCCACTAGATTTAGAATCCCAAAGTCAATATTCCCTAGTTCCTTTAAAACTAGACGTACCGCAAACAAGCTTATCCCAATGGTAATTAACATTCGGATATACAGTATGCCGGTATTTAATGCAACTCTACTTGAGGCTTCCATTTTATTGATGCTTGTTTAATAAGTCCATAGGTATCTGCCTGCTATTTAAGTTTATGATACGCCTTTGTAAATACTTTCAAGACAAAAAGGGAAGGCCAAATCTGCCGATTAAAGGTATTTATAGCCTTGTATTTACGCCATAAGACTAAGCTTTTTTGCCGCGTCTGTTCGCGTTGAAATTGTACAAGCTTGTAGACAAGACTGCTGTTCTTTAAAATCCGCTCCCTTATATAGGGCTTCAGGCTGTGCTTATGTAAGACCTCGTAGCGGAATTTAAGCGCGCCATGTCGATGCGTAAAGCTTGCGCTTTGGGACTTTATGATTAAGTCTTTAGCTGCGGCCTTTAATACTAAGCTATTATCTGCAATGCCCGCCTGAATAAGCCTCTCAGCTAGCTTAGTCCGAGTTACAATTATGCTATTGCCTAAGCCGTCCTTGCGGTATTCATCTAGCCAAGCATCTCCTAAGGAGATGTCTGCCAACTCCGACAAGACGTCCGTACAAAACTCGCAAGCCTTTGCCTTGAACAGGCCGGTTCCCCACATATCCCCTACCGCGCTCATCTTTAGTTGATGAAATTGGGCCTGCTCATCATAGGCTCCAAAAGAGTAATCCGAGGATAAAGAATGAGCGTCTTTTAGACGGTATTCGGCATGCTTGTAGGGCCCATAAATCTGGGCTGATTGGGCTAAAAAATCAGTAAAGAATCTACTCTTCCAGCCCCCGCAAATAATCCCAATTAAAAAAGGAATCTTGGCCTTTAAAGCTGGATTATAATGTTGTTTCAAACGAATGGCTTTAATAAAACAAGCCACAGCAGCTATTGCCACAGTACCCGTAAGCTGATCTAAATCCAAGAACAATTGTTCCAGGGTCACCGGAATATATCTTGTCTTGGAGATTTTCTGGATAGCGTCTAGGTTGTTAAAGAGTTGATAGGCATAGGCTCCATCCTGCTCTACAACGACATAAAGTTGATCAACATGCTTATTTTTCAAAAGCTGCTCAAAGACGTAAGTGGCTATCCCTCCTGATGAGGAGGTCTCACGGAAGGCTTTGGAATAGCCGATATAAGTGTTTTCGAAACGGCCTATTTGGTCATCATATGCGCGTGCCTCTTTTAGAAAGATATTAGCCAAGGCATCTTCGTCGCAGACTTCCGCCTCGGGCATAGGATTAAAGGGACATACACGCAGGGCTGTGCTACTTTCAGCTGCGCCTACTTTATGAGGTGTTAGAAAGCCATTTTCATTCCAGCGCATCTCAAGACTGCCCCCAGCTTCGGATACACATAGTCCACAACCTGTACATAATTCCGCATTCACCAAATCCATAATCTTAACCATGCGATTCTTATTTTTAAATTTTACTCTAAATCCTATACATTGCTTGTCGCGAGAAGCTTTTAAGACTTCCTTCCAAACAGCTTTTTAAACCACGTCTTAGCAACTCCCTCTTTACTAACTTCCTGCGCATAGCCATAGCCGTAACCATAGCCATAGCCATAATTATTATAAAAACCTGCCTGCGTATGCACATCATTCACAACAAGTTGTATATGCTTAATTTTACCTTGGGCCACAAGATCCTTGGGGATTCTGAGCTGCTCCTTGTAGGTAAAGCCCTGCCTTACTAGGTATAAACAGAGGTCTGCATACCTGTTTAAAAGTTGGGCATCGGTCACCAAGCCTACGGGAGGTGCATCCATTAAGATATAATCATAGCTTTCTTTTAACTTTTCCAGCAAGGCCACCGATCTGGGCGCCACCAAAAGCTCAGCTGGATTAGGAGGAATAGCGCCCGCTTGAATTAGGTCTACCTTATCATGAATCCCTGAAGGCATAATAATCTCTGCCCAGTCCATATCTGGACGTACCACATAATGTGAGAATCCCTTGCCAGCAGGCAGGCCCAACTTTGCGGTTATGGAAGGCTTGCGCAGATCTAACTCCATAAGTAATACCTTCTTATCTAATAAGGCTAGGGAAACAGCTAAGTTAAGTGCCACATAAGATTTGCCTTCGCCCGACATGGAGGAAGTCAATAAGATGGTATTGCCTTGCTGTAATGAAAATTCTAGATTGGTCCGCAATGCTCTAAATTGCTCTGCTATAGGAGATCGGGAGGTTTTATTGACCACAACTTGCTCTTTTTCTTCCGAGTGTGAGATTATGCCCAAAACGGGCAATTGACTTATACGCTTAACATCCTCCATGCTTTCTATTCGGATATTGAATAAATCCTTAATGTATAAGAAGATTAATGGAAAGACTAGGCCAAAGAGCAAGCCCATTGCATAGATAATTTTGCCTTTTGGTGCGAAGGGTTTTTCGTCTGCCTTGGGAGAATCAATAAGCTTTGAATTGGAAACATTGGCGGTACGGCCAATAGCTGTTTCTTCCCATTTCTGTTGCAGAAAAATATACTGTGCCTGTTTGATTTGCTGCAATCGTGCCAGATCAATATAGCCTCTTTCTATCATGGGCACCTGCTGAATCTGGGTGCTAATATGGGAGGCGAGCTGCTGCTGTTGACGCTTGCTTAATTCTAGTTGCCGGCGTGTGCTGGCCACATTATTAACCATATCTTCGCGCAGGCTAGCAATCTGCCCTACCACATTCTGTACCAAGGGGTTTTCCTCGGTATTGCCCAACAAAAGCCTATCTCTTTGCAAGAGCAATTCATTATAGCGACTAATTAAACTATTAAAGGTATTATCCACAGGGAGCACCGAGGAGGGAACAACCCTCAGGTTGCGCTCATCTTGTAAGTAGCTTGCAATGGCCTGCAAGGCATCCAACTGTGTCTCTGTCTCGGCCAGACTTTTGGTATAGTCAGAGGCATTTTCAATTAACATTTTACTCTGTTCGGTAATATCGGCTAACTTGGTGGTCTGCTTGTACCCTGATATTCTATCCTCTACCCCTGCGAGCTCTTCTGTTATCTTGCTCAATCGGGTATTAATAAAGGTTAAGGTAGAATCTGCAATAACATTTTTATCATGGAGGTTTCGTTCTACATACCTATCTACAAGGCTGCTCAGCAACATCTCCCCCCGTTTTGCCAAGGCATAATCTAAAGATAGATTGATCGTGGAGACATTCTTATTGGTCACGCCAACATTTAGAGCCTTCATTAATTCTGCGACCACTTTACGCAAGGGCTCAATTCGAAAGCCATAGGCAGTTGCAGACTTGATCGGCCGCATCACTTGACTTAAGATTAAGCTGCCCACAGTAGGGATTTCAAAGGGTTTATTGAGTTGTACCACAAAGCTGGTATCCGCATTGCTGAGCTCTACCTGATTTTCATTTAGGGGATAAAACTGAAAGCTAACGCGCGTAGTGATTTCGGTTGCTGGGCTTAACAAGCTAAGCTTATAGGGCGATTCGGGTTCTGGAACATTGTGCACGGTACCTACTTTAAAGTAACGTACAAACTCTTGCTCAGCAATAACCATCTCCTGCATTAAATCTATCGTCTTAAGCACCTCCACCTCATTGTCCACGGAGTTTTTAGCGCCCATCAATCCAGATAAGTCCCCTAGCGCAGAAGCCGACAACATCCCCCCTCCCTTCTTATCATCGGAGACCAATAACTTGGCTGATATTTTATAGGTTGGAATGGTATAGCGCACATAGGCAAAGGCTAGGATAAAGCCTATTAAGCCACAAATTAAGAACCAATACCATTTTGAAAGGACATGCCCTACAAAGCGAAATAGTTCTTTATGATCTGAGCCACCCCCTGGCTGCTCAAACTCGTCTTCCCAATCGATATTTTTATTCTTCATCTTACGCTTTCTAATTAAACTTCAAGCATTTCTCCATCTATGAATGTCAACTACAGCATGGAGAAATAGGGTCCTCTACATGCGAGTCAAGGCAACAATTAAAACGGATAATAGCGAGCCAACAAGTGCCAAGGTCTGTGTCCTAGAGGCGTTATTAGCTGCTGCCTTAGCTTTCCCAGGCTCTACGTAGACCACATCATTCTGTTTTAAATAATAATAGGGCGATTGAAAAAGATCACTTGAGTTTAAATTAAGCCTGACCAACTCCTTTTGCCCATTTAGATCACGCACCAGCAGTACGTTCTCACGCTTGCCATAGATGGTCAGGTCTCCGGCTAAGCCTAGCGCATCTAAAATGGTAACCTTTTCATTGGGGACTGTATAGGTGGCTGGTCTTGCGACCTCTCCAAGAACCGTAATCTTATAATTGGCATATCGAACTTGAACATTGGGGTCCTTATAGTATTTTTCGGCCAGTTGCAAAATGCGATCTCTAGCTTGGTAGGTTGTCAAGTCCTTGACCATAACCTTGCCCAGCAGGGCCATCTGTATATAGCCATCTTTGTCAACATTGAAGCCGCTGATTAGCTGCGTGCCGACATTGGTAGCCGAGCTAGCACCGATTGCTTGCATGGCTATCGCCTGATTGGCTACTGCGGAGGTGATGGGGTCTATTGTTTGTACAGAAATGCTGAGAATGTCGTCGACTTGAATAACGGGTTCATTAAACTGAGCAGATGCCTTAACAATGCGAGCGGAATCTACGTCTAGGTCATTAAAATACACGATCTTCTTTACTGAGCAACTGCTAAAAAATAGCAAGAGTGCTAGTACCCAAATCCATTGGATTTTGTACTTCCTAAATATTTTTCTCATGGTTTATACTTGTTCTTTGTAATTGTATGTGCGTAGAATGATTTGCTTAACCCATTTTTGATATTTTTAGCGTGTGATTAAAGCCTAAAGCGCAAACAAGGCTTGATTTTTTATACTGCACTTGCGCAATGCCTTTATTAAATTTTCATGTTCTAATCCCTTTTCTATAGCATTTACATGTCTTTCATGATGTGCATCTGTCCCCAAGAGATCTATCCAACCTTGATCAGCAAGCCAGCGCGCAACTTGTCGCTCTCGGCTGCCGTAATAACCCAGTAAAGAGAGAATATTGACCTGCATCATAAGCCCCGTCTCCTTAAAACGCTTGAGCTTTGCGACATCCCCATGATAGTACACATAACGCTCAGGATGAGCCAGTATAGGCTTATATCCTAAGACCTTCAGCTCAAAAACCAATTCATCGATGCGCAAACTTTCCTGCATATAAGACATCTCCACTAAGATGTGCTTATGCGGCAACAGCAAAAGCTCCTCAGGCTTACTCAGCTGCTTTTCAAAAGCCGCATCGAGCATATATTCTGCCGCAAATGCTGTCTTAATGCTGGCAGGTATCTGCTCTTTAAGGCGTGTATAAGCGTCCGAAATCGTAGCTTGAGTATTGGGATACATTTCTAAAAATACATGGGGTGTGAAATGAAAGGTTGACAGGCCTAAGTCATGCAAACGCTCCAATAAATGCAGACTTTGCTCAATGCTTACACAGCCATCGTCAATCCCAGGAAGAATATGCGAATGCATGTCTACCTGCAGCCAGCTCAGATCGGCTTTTTTCGGTTTTCGGTTAAAAAAAGTAAACACTGCTTTAAGATTAAAATAGTTTATTTTGCCTGATTTGGGAGTAGCAGCGCAAGACTGCAGAGAGTTTACCGACCGGATCCTCCGATCGGTGCCCCCCCTACAATTACAAGTATAAACTTGATATTATCTTACCTGAATCCTCCTGTTTATAACTTTGCGCACTCCTCCGTTAAGATCTCAAGGTTGGTAGCGCCTACCTTCTCCCCAATAATATCTCCGGGCTTAATGCCTATTGTTCCACTATTGTCTACTTGAACAGTCTTGCCATTAACGGTTTTTGTCTTACCATCCCACACGGCTCTAAAGTCATATTTTGTACCATCAGTCTTTAAGAATGAGGTGCTCAAGAAGCCATTATCTACCTCACCCAAAAGCTTAAAGCTGCCAGTACCCGCTAATCGATAATACAATTGGAAGGTCGGTAAGACAGTCACTGTGCTAGACTTATCGGGACAGCGTACATACAATTGCAAAGTAACCTTGGGCTCTCCTGGTTGAAAAGGATTCTGTAATGTTACATTGGTTTGAGAGCCACAAGCCGCTAAGTCTGCCTGTGCAATAATGCTATTGTCTAAGGTGCTACGCACCACAATACTTACCCCAGTTGCGGGCAGATAATCCAGCGCTATAGACTTGTTGTTGGCATTGACCGAAAATAAACGACTTGCGATAACTTGACCATTTTTAACCGCCTCCACAAGTATGGGGTAGGTAAAGCCTTGATCCATCCAGTCGGCCGTGAAATTGACCTGACTTATAGGTGCACAAGAATGCATAAATTCTCCGACAAGGAATGTCGTCAGGTGATCCACCGTAAAAGAAACCGCATAATTACCACCTGATTGTTGCACAGGAGCTTCAATTTCATGCCTCCAAACTGGATCAAAAGAACTGTAGGTAAAGGCAGACAGGTTAGTCCCCAATAGGTCTGAACCAGCAGTACTATGCAGAAAGCTATCACTTAAAAACATCTCAAAATGAATAGGGTTACTAAACCTGCGCACAGGCACCCCGTCTATTGTCATCTGCACATTAGCACTTACAGCAGGATTAAAGGTGCCACTTGAAGGCGCTTGACCAACACGCTCTACCCCATCGGCCTGAAATCTTCCGCCTGGGAATAAGGCCGCTGTAGCTGGGTGTAGGGGATCGTATGCAATAACCGTCAAGGAGATTGCTTTGCCCTGGATTACCTTACCGGCGGCATCTAAAAATTGTGTGCCAGCAGGAACATTTACATGAACAGTAACCCCATTTGGATCAACTGCTTCTAACAAAATACCAGTAGATAAGGCAACTTTATCATTAAGCGCAGCCGTTTTTGTAATAGACACCGCACCTGTTGGCAATTCATTTTTCTTGGCTAAGCGCACCGGCATTATTCCATTATTAATAGCGGTTATGCTTACCTGCACAATTTGGGTATGGTAGCCTTCAGCTGAAATCTCGACATCTATCTGTATCGGATCCGCTGCTGTAGGCTCCCGCTTAGGGTCTAGGCCAAAAGTCACTTGGTTACCCACCAGCTTAAATTCTTTATAGCCACTCAGGTTGTAGACATCTTGGACATCCCCAGCAAGGAGTTTTATTTTGGCATCTACAGCTTGTCCATCTGTACTTAATACTTCCACAATAGTGGCATGCCGAATAACATCTGTACCAACAATCAAATTGAAATCCTTTAAGGGATTTTCACAGGAAAGGACACCGCCCAAGAGTGCCAGAATTACTATATACTGGGCCAATATCTTTGTTCTCATTATTATACAAGTTTGCTATCTATTGCCAATCGAGCGCTCCATAAGCTTGGGCCACTGCCTTCAGGGCAATTAATATGGTTAAAATTCACCTTCCTACTTTAAACTATAACTGACACCAAGCTCTAAACGAGGCAAGTAGCGATAGTTTCTTATATTATGCTGCACCTGCTCTTGGTTAATAACATTTTCCTTTAATAATCCAGTCGCTTCCAATGTAACCCGAGGCTTGGAAAGGTAGTAACAGCCTAAATTGAGATGTCCGGAGAGCTTGTCTGCCAAGTGTATATTGCTCCATCCCATACCCAAATATGGGCTGACCGTCTTTTTCCACTTGACATCGGCATAGATCAGGCCTACCCGTTCCGGATCCACCAAAATATCACCATGCTTGTAGGGATCACTTAATCTAGTTTCAAAATCCCCATCTAGCTTAAAGAAGTAGGCTCCCCCTAGCTCGAAGCCAAAGGAATTAAAAAAGCCACCTCGCCCCGAAAAAGGAGCATAGCCAAATAATAAGGAAGCATGATTGGCATGAGCCTTAATATCACTATGGGTTTTTCGCCCCGAATAGGTCCCTTTTATACTGGTACTAAAGGGCATAAAACTTAAGCCAGCACGCAAGCCAAATTGCGTTCCCAAGGGATGAAAATACTGTGCACCAATGCCTGTCGACCCGATATGAATACCGGCTGCCTGCCTGTAAGCAGGAGATTGAGCAGACTGCTGAGCAAAGACTAATGCCCCAGATGTTCCGCATGCCCATACCAGAAGGAGCAACAGGATTCGGCAATTCTTAATTTCTATTCTTTCCATGATTATGGTATTTAACTATATTTTCTCTTTATGTTTAGGAGCCTAATAAAGCCCCAACTAATAGGCATTTTTCTCCCCACGTAGCATATTGATTGCTGTTAAACAAATAATCTTGCAATCCAACATAGCCGTCCAATTGTGCATATAATCAATATCATGCTCCACCCGCTTAGCCATTAACATGGGATCTTTTGTCTCTCCTCTATAGCCACTTACCTGCGCCCAGCCTGTAATCCCTGGCTTAACAAAATGTCTTACCATATAGCGATTTATAAGGGAGCCATAATGTTCGGTATGCGATAGCATATGTGGACGAGGCCCAACCACTGACATCTGTCCTAAAAAAACATTGATAAACTGAGGGAACTCATCGAGATTACTCTTCCTTAAAAACTTGCCTATGCCAGTAATACGCGCATCATTTTGGGAGGCTTGCTTTGCATTGGCATCCTTATTCACAAACATGCTGCGAAACTTATAGCAATAAAAGGGTTTATTATTACGACCGGATCTAAGCTGTTTAAAGAATATTGGACCAGGACTTTGCAGCTTTATTAAGAGGCCGATAAGCGGGATAAGCCAACTTAAAATAAAGATCAGCACACAGGTGCTAATCAACATGTCCATAAACCTTTTTTTCAATCTATTCTGAATATGCGACATAGATTGGCCTGTGGATTTAAAGACAGGCAGGCTAATCTCAGCGGTATCACTATTGTTGTAGGTGATATTTGCGACCATGGAAGGTACAAAGTTTAAATGTACACACTGATGGTCAGCGGCTGACATTAAATCTTCACTGTACTGATAAATCTCAGGAGAGGTAACCAAGAAAACATCATGTATGCCATCCTTGGACACCGCTTCAAAATACCTTTTGAATTTCAACAAAGTCTCCTCCTTACTCAAAAGCGCATCCTCATCCTTGTATTGAATGGTATCAACATGATAAAAAAGCTGTTGCTGATCAAAGAAAGAAACAAAGGGAGCTAAGAGCGTATCTGTCCCTATGAGGGCTACCTTTTTCACCCAACTAAAGCGTCGCGGCACACTGCTGTAAACGTAGGTCATAAAGATTCTAGACAACAGCAAGTAGAGGCTTAAGAAAAGAATAACAAGCGCCAATGCCTTAAATGAACCTAGAAAAGAAGCATTGAGAAGTACAAACACAAAGGCGAGGAATATAGTTAAGGTTGCAGTACGCAGGGTTGCTCTAAACATGGATTCTAATCGTCCCACTATATCTTCTCGATAAAGCTGAAAAAACTGAGCCGACACAAACCATATTAGGCTAAATAAAATAAACATCACAGGCTGACTAATAGAGACAGCACGCCAATTCTCTAACCATCCATTTGCATTTGAAAGCGTTACTGCCAAATGCAAGGCAAGATTAACGCATAACAAATCCATACTAAACAAGATAATGACTAAACAAACGACGATTCTATTGGGTGCGTACCTATACATTTCACAAAGATCTACCTATACAACATTTATGTAACTAATACTAAAATAAAATTACCTACAACTTCTTTGGTTTGTTATTACAGCAGTGTTTACCCAAATCGAAATACAATTATCGTGTTGCGATATATAAAGTCAGGTAAAGCTGTTTATTATCAACATTGTTTCTTTTAGGTAAATAAACCACTAAGAAGTAGATGTTGCAAGTATATAATATCAAAAATTAGAAATTGTTTTATTTTCTAGTTAAATATATTCATGAAAAAGTTAAATTAATCTTTAAAACAGCTTTGCTGCCCTCAGAATCACAAGCCATTACATCTACGAATACCAGAAGGACTTGGATTTATTTCTATTTTCTTTACAAGAAACATAACCGCAAATAGCTTTGCAGATTGACAGGACATAGCCTCCAACAGGTTTAGAACCCTTGTGGTCCTACAGGATAATGCTAGACCGCTCCGAGGGTCAACAGCCGGCTTTATATAGAGCTGAACGCTTTAGGAAATGATTTGGATAAAAGCCCTATAATTGGGGATCTGGGATTAGTTAAGAACAACTCGCTACCTAGCTGGATTCAGCCCAGGTCCAGGCAATAAAAAAGCCATCCCAAGGATGACTTTTATACAAATGCCTGTTGTTTTTCTAATTATTTAAAAGGAACGTTTTGCTAAATAGTAGTCTTCTTTCTCGGTCATCAGCGTTTTATCTGCCTTACTTTTATCTAAATAACCACATAGATGTAACACGCCGTGAATAATTACGCGATGAAGCTCATCGATCGCAGTTACTCCAAACTTGCTCGCATTCTCTTGGGTACGATCTACGGAGATAAAGATATCGCCCATAATTACATCTTCTTCTTCAGAATTGTCAAAGGTCACAATATCCGTATAGGTATCGTGATTTAGGTACTGCTGATTTATTTCTAAAAGATAAGCATCGTCACAGAGGATAATATTCAATTCAGCGACGCGACGAAATCCCTCTTCCTGAATACAGCCCGCTACCCATTCCCGAACTTTTTGCTTTTGTTTTAAGACATAGCTTGTCTCCTTTGAGAAAAATAAAATATCCTTTAATGCCATTAAAATATTGATTTGGAATCCATATATGATTGTAAAATGATCGTGGCCGAAACCACATCCACTAGTCCTTTTTCTTGTCGTTTCTTTTTGCCCATACCACTCTGTGCAATAACCGAGGATGCCATCTTGGAGGTAAATCGCTCATCTATCTCCACCACTGCAATAGCAGGATAGGTCTTGCGCAACTTGCGTACAAAGCCCAGCACATGGGGAGCTGACTCGGAGGCTGTACCATCCATCTGCAAGGGCTTGCCAACCACAAAGGTCTCTACAGGCTCACTCGCAAGGTACTTACTCAGAAAGGTCCAGATCTCCTCAGGATGTACCGTCGTAAGCGCATTAGCAATAAGCTGTAACGGATCTGTAACCGCCACACCTATCCGCTTTACCCCGTAATCAAAAGCCATTATACGCATATGTAAATTTTTATAAGCAAAAATACAATTCTCAAACGTAATAACCGCCTTTTTTGCTTTTAAGCCGATCACAACGCTATCTTCTTTAACGCTATTATGACGCCTAGACCATATATATTTTAAGGCCCTGCTGCTTTGTTCCCCAACTATTTCTATACCTTTGCTAATATTTTAAAGAGACATTTGCTGCTAGCCAATGTCTATGGACCGCTTCAATCCAATCAACAAATGAAATACGTATACCTATTTCTTTCCTTTATTCTTATGAGTTCCTCTGGATCCGCTCAAGACATTTTACAGGATATAAGGGATTATAGAACTGCCCAAGCCAATCAACTTAAAAAATCTGCTAATGGCCCTATTGGGGATGAATATATGGATCAGCTCCACTATTTTGAGCCAGATGCACAGTTTAAGGTATGGGCAGAGGTGGAATACTTATACAACGAACCTAGCTTTCGCATGCCTACCTCGGATGGCACGAGTAAGCAATTCAAGCGCTATGCCGTACTCCGCTTTCAGCTAAAGGGCCAGCCACTTCAACTCTGCGTATATGAAAATGCGGACCGCTTTCAAGCTGCGGCTAGCGCAGATTATCTTTTCCTGCCTTTTCTGGATTTGACAACTGGAGAAAGCACTTATGAGAGTGGTCGCTACCTAGACTTAAAAAAGC
>JASLCA010000075.1 GCA_030146225.1 Sphingobacterium sp.
CTTAAATTAAGCGATAGTAGGGTAGCGTTATTAAATAGTATTTACCAAGAAAATCCCATTATCTTAGCTATACAAACTACGCCCAAAGGCACTGAAATAAGTTTAACATTAACAGATTGGCTATAAGAAGATGCGTGCAATTTTAATCGATGATGAGATTTCTAATCTAGAAAACCTGCGGACTTTGCTAGTAAAGCACTGTCCACAGGTAGCTATACTAGCCACAGCGCAAAGTGTAGGGGAGGCCGTTGAGGCCATTGCCCAACATGTACCTGATGTAGTGTTTTTGGATATTCAGATGGGCGAGCAGACAGGATTTGATATATTAAAGCTACTTCCAGTACGTAATTTCGAAGTCGTTTTTGTAACCGCTTACGATCAATATGGTATACAAGCGGTGAAATTTGCCGCCTTAGATTACCTCCTTAAACCCATCGATATCGATGAATTGATAAGTACCGTAGAGAAAGCCGAATCAAAATTGGCTAAACAATTACAAAGTTCACAGCTCGAATTTTTACTGCAACAATTAAGAAAGCCTGAGACGCAGCTCAGTAAAATTGCCCTGCCGATGCAAAGTGAAATAAGGTATGTTCCCTTATCCGAAATTATACGCTGCGAAGCAGACAATACCTATACTCAATTCTTCCTTGCGGGGAGTGAAAAGATCGTTGTTTCGAAGTCCTTAAAAGAATATGCAGATTTACTATGTCCCAATGGATTTTTAAGAACTCACCAAAGCCACCTAGTCAATCCGAAATTCGTAAAAAGTTGGTTAAAAGAAGACGGGGGGATGCTACACTTGCTATCAGGAGAGAAAATTCCAATTTCTAAGCCCAACAAGGACAAGGTGAAACAAGCCTTGCAACAGCTTTAATGATAACACTAATCAATACTGTCAACGCAATATCACCTAACAGAAAGCTGCAATAAAACAAAGCCAATGCGCAGATAGGAAAAGCAGCTACAAGAGCGTAAAGCAAAGCTACTGCCCTATAAAAAAAAAGGGAAAGAGCTTACAGTAAATCGAAACTCTTCATTATCGTATATCACTAATTTGGTTTGCGCTATAGATCCAATCAAAGCATAATAAATATTACCATTTTGCCATAGTAATCCGGATAGTATCTGAATCAATCTGATGCGCTATGTCCGACAGCAGCGTTAAAGGTATTGAAGACCACCAAGCTATAATTTAACTGGATTTAATGATTGTTATCGAGCGCATAGTAGCGCGTTCTTTTAGTAGGCGATTTGCTTAAGACTTAGGAAAATGTTAAATTG
Organism: Sphingobacterium sp.; assembly: GCA_030146225.1. Classification (GTDB taxonomy): domain Bacteria; phylum Bacteroidota; class Bacteroidia; order Sphingobacteriales; family Sphingobacteriaceae; genus Sphingobacterium. Next base: position 1,285 of record JASLCA010000075.1, read on the forward strand.
TAAAATACATTATTTCTCAAAGTGAAATACAACCATTTATATTAAGGAATTTAGAAATAAATATAACCTAATAAACTTTAGCATTAAGCTGGCAACCCGCTTTTGAAGTCGTATTGGCAATACCTATATGCTGTGTAAAACTTTATTTAAATACGGTTCCTTGATGCAATGTTACTAAGCAAATTTGATTTTTTGAAAAGGACAATTATAAACATTATGAAAATAAACAATTGGGTATTTATTAGCTTTCTATTCCTAGGCCAAAACCTAAAAGCTCAGCAGGCCGAAGTTGCTTTAGGACGACTGGATTATGATTTAATGGTCGCATACGAAACAGCAGGACAGCTTAAGTCAGATCTTGGACATCTTACTTATAAAAATACTTTGCTTTTCGGACAGCAAGCCTCCATTGATATAGAGCGCATGCCCTCAGCAATTACGACCTACAAACTACAAGTGGGAGATCAAGCAATCCGCATCAATGAAAATGACCTGGCTGGCAGTGAAAGCGTACAAAATGAAGTTAATAATTTTAAAAAGCTATTTCCAGACTTGGTAAAAAGCAATTATAAGTTGTACACGGACAATTCCATGTACTCCATCAAAAACAGTCAAGAGGTTTCCATAGTAGAGGAAAGCCATTTACCGCCGATAGATTGGAAACTATTTGATGAGGAGAAAAGTATTCAGGGCATAAAAGTAAATAAAGCCAAAGCCCAATACAAAGGTCGCGAATATACAGCATGGTATACAGCAGCCATACCTGTGCCAGCAGGACCTTGGCAACTCCATGGATTGCCAGGACTCATATTAGAAGCCTATGATGAAACCGGAGAAATCAGAATGCTACTCACAAACCTAAGCACGCCACTAAATGTTCCCATTGCAATTGCAAAGCCAACCGCTTTGCATCGTGCCGTTACAGTCGATGAGTATAGAGCGATCTTGCGAAAAAAAGAAGATGAGCGGACACGTATGATGCGCGCATCGGGAGAAATTAAAGATAATTCATCAAGTACAAAGATGCTTATCCGAACCGTATCTTTCGAGAAGAAATAGGTTGCCAAGCACAAGAATAATAGACATTTCAAGAGATTGTAGCTGCGTCATCGACCGCGTAGTACTGTTGTTTAAGATAGATTGTTGAGGCCTTATTACGAAGCAGTATGCTAAAAACGATTTTCTATTCCTTGGTCTTAATTGCGTATTTGAGTAGCAGTTATGCACAAGAGAAAACCACCATTCACTGTTATTTACAAGATGAACAAGGGCAAGCCATACAAAATGGCTCCGTTACTGTTCGGATGGCAACGCCAGTAGGAAAGCGGGATTCCATCTATTTCTTGCGGCCTGACGCAGCCGGATCATTCCAGCTTGTTATAGCATCCCCTGAGGTGAAAATAGCCATAGAGATCAATAGCCTAGGTTATGAAAAACTAAACCTAAACCTAAATACGCAAAGCCCTTCGCCACGCTATATCGTACTACATACCAGAAAAGTCCTTATCGATGAAATCAAAATACAAGCACCATCAGGCATTAAAGTCAACAAAGACACCATTCGTTACGATGTAGCGTACTTCACTGATAATAATGAAAATAAGATTGAAGAGTTAATCCAGAAGCTTCCAGGGATGCATGTGGATGAGGATGGCAATATACGGCACAACAATAAATTGATAAGCCGTGTGATGTTAGAAGGCGACGATTTATTTGATGAACGCTATAAAATGTTGACTAAAAATCTTTCCGCCGCAGTCGTAGGTGAGGTGGAGGTCATAAGCAATTATCATCCCAATGCCCTATTGGCCAAAGCAGGAGAAGGCAATGAATCTATCTTGAACCTGCGTTTGAAAGATAAAAAACAATTCATCAATCAAGGGAATGCCCAGATCGGACAAGGCTTGCCTGAAGGGCGCCACAATTACTCGGCAAACTATATAGGCATCAGCCCCCTAGTCAAAGCGGTGGTACTAGCCTCCTCCAATAATATTGGCGAAGATCCCGTAAACTTTTTAAGCGGGGAGCGCAATCCAAGCATCCAAACAGCCAACCGCCGCTTAGAGCCTGTAGAAGTCTCCAACTTGTTTAGTTTAGATAGCTATCGCTACAAGCGCATCTCCGAAAAGCGGAATAACTTCAATCAAGCAAAACTAATCAGCGCCAATTTCTTATTTAAGCCCCATCAAAAGTTGTCTTTGAAATCCGCGATAAGCTATGTTAAAGATCGAAAGCAACAAGAATTAAGTAATCAAGCCAACATTTTAGACATCAGTGGAAATATCAATTACCATGAAAAGTTCAAGCTGAGAGACAGCATCCAATATCTACAGTACGGACTAGAAGCAACTTGGGATTTATCAGAAAATAGCAGGCTATACTACAATGGAAAGTTTCGTTTCAAGAATAATCAGCAGCTCAATCAAGGCTACCTAGACAATAGGAGTTTTGAGCAATATGCAGCTGTAGAAGAAAAAGTCATAGAACAGCGCTTACAATTTACGCATAACCTAGGGTCGAAATGGTTGTTTGATAGTGAGCTATTGTATTATCATCTGGACAATCCCAATGCGTTACAGGTAGCACCAGAGCTACTGCTTCAAGACAATCAAGATGCAGAAAATCACAACACAGCAAATTTCAGTCAGTACCTGAAGTTCCCAGTAGCGCAGTTCTCCTGGGCAAATCGGTTTTTAAATAAAACAGACCGTTATACTGCAGAACTTTCAGCAACATTTCATCATCAAAAGCACAATTATAGCCAGACTATTGCAACTCGTAGCCCGAGTCCAGAAACAAATACCATTAATCGGCAGCTGGAGAACAAGCGGATTCAGTTAGGCGCCTCTTTTCGCATAAAAATCATCAATCAGCTGAGTGTCAAAGCCGAAACCGATATGGCCTTAGAGGCAATACGGATGACGAGCTTATTGCAGATCAGTGACACAAAAGAACCAGTAGGCACAGCAAAGCTGTCCGCAGTATATGAAATGAGAAAGGGATCTTTACTCATGAACTATGGATTTAGCAAAAAGTTACCCTCAATGATTGACTTCCTGCCCGATTACAGGATGCTAAACTATCGCATAGGCGTAAAAGGCTTAGACCATATAAGGACTACCACAAATAACATGCTCAATTTAGGGTATAGCTATGCAGATTACGACCGCGCTATGCTATTTGCAAATTTCACCTTAGGCCTAGGTAGTAACAGCAAAGCCTACTTGACCCAAACAAACTATAGCGCCTACTATCAGATAAGCTCACTTGTAGATCATAAATCGCTTAATACACCCTATTTAGTAGCCTTTGGAAAGCTAGAGAAGTACATTCCCACAATACGTGGGAACGCCTATTTGGACTTCGAATACCTGAGCACAAAAGCCTTTAATATAAGTAATGATCGATTCAATAGTTCAAATGTTCATAATCTATCCTTCGACTTTGGTCTGAAAACAGCCTGGGACAATTTCCTCAACCTACAGCTAAGTGTAAAACCCAATATGACCTACCTGCAGATAGATTCAGAAGTATCCAGAGATACCTATACGAGCAAGTACCTAGAAACAGCCGGAACACTATATTTTCGATGGAGCAAGAAATTTAATAGTCAAGTATTAGCATCCTACCTTAGCCTGCCAGATAGAAATAGACAACTTTCCTTATTCTTGATGGACTTTAAGTCACGCTATATATTTAAAAAGGATAAATTGTACATCGATATTTCAGCAACAAATATCTGGAATGAAAAGACCCTCACATTCACCCAGTTTAATCAATCCAGAGAAGATACAAAGACCTATAATTTGATGTCAAATAATTATAT
>JASLCA010000051.1 GCA_030146225.1 Sphingobacterium sp.
GAACACTTTGAAGATATAAAAGGCTTCTTGGAATACAAGAAGATGCTCAGCTTAAAAGATATAGAGCGATAAGTTAAAAGAGGCTATTTAAAATAGCCTCTTTTTTTTGATTTATTCAGCCTAGCTAGCCCTTAAATGCTATTCTAGCAGCTAACTCCTCCCTTTTAGCAGACATCTACCCCTTAAGCCAAGGCGTTGACAATTGCTGATCAACTCCCCTGTATAACGCGCTTTGCGCAACCAAGTCCAGATCGCTCAACACCATCATGCTGATATCCACTAGACAAAAATTCCTTATTCAACTCTCTCAGCACATTATACATACTATCCAAACGAACTAGAAAACTATCCTTATCTGCTTTTATCCTTTCTACCACATCAAAAAGATGCGGGCCAAGATTAAGCTAAATCTGTATAATCAAAGTGTAAAATCCTGACAGCAAATACAAATAAGTCAAATTTCATTTTTAAAACACAGGGATTTATGGCATATTTGTAGTGTCTATGAATACAAAAAAATATTTATTCGGAGCACTTACCTTGATGGCATTGGCTTCTTGTAATCAACCACAGAAAGAACAAGCCTTAGAGCAGCTCGACAAGAAATCAGCGCGAGAGGTAACCTTAAAGACCGTAGTCCAAAAGGATTCGGTCTTACATATCACCACGCAACACATCTGGTTCAATGGCGAGCAAATCGCTTCCAAAAGTGACACCATCGTAACAGCAGTAGCTCCAGACACTTGGAATGCCGTAGATTCAACGCAGAATTTGGGTAAGGTGCCCATTTATGTAACCGTACAATAATGAGAAAAGCATCAGCAAAAACAATAAAACTAGTATTGATAACATCGGTATTGGCATCTTGTGCACAGGCTCCTCAAAAGCCAGAAACGGAAAAGCAGAAGGTCTACATGCGTGCAGATTCAACAGCTCCTTATACTGAGGTTACGGACAACTATAAAGAAGGCCAAGGCCGTAGTGGCGGTGGCGGAATAGGCACTTCCTTACTCTGGTTTATGGCCTTTAGGCATATGGGTGGTGTTATGGGCTATGCCAACAACAACCTACATCCACAATCCGTATCAGGAACCAACGCGCAAAAAGCAGCTGCCTACAAGGCACAACGTGGAGGTTTCGGTAAAAGTGCATCCACAGCACCACGTTCATCGGCAGGCTCTTAATGAAGATAAAGAGCGTAAGAAAAGACCCTAATTGGGAATCTCGATTAGAAGCTATTGGCTATGGCTACCACAGCCTAGACGGCGTACCCTATTGGGTAGACGATTACTACTATGAAATCAGCAGTAAACAAGCAGACTTAATCTACAAAGCCAGCAATGAGCTCTGGACCATGTGTCTAGATGCCGTAGAATATATTATAAAAAACAAGCAGTACCAGCATTTCTCAATCCCAAGCTTTATGATCCCGCATATAGAGCAGAGCTGGGAAAATGACGAGCCATCTATCTATGGGCGCTTCGACTTTGCGTATGACCCGGAGACCAATGCCTTAAAAATGCTAGAGTTCAATGCCGACACGCCGACCTCCCTATTTGAGACAGGCATCGTACAGTGGCATTGGAAACAACATTACTTTCCGCAGATCACCGATCAGTTTAATAGCATACATGAGCAACTTATCAGCAGCTGGCAGGCCATCAAGCCCCATCTAAAAGGGAATATCCTGCATTTCTCCTGTTCAAAGGAAACCCTCGAGGACCTTACCAACGTGGAGTACCTGCGGGATACAGCAGTACAGGCAGGCATTGCGACCAAGCTGATCTACATTGATGACATCGGCTGGACGGGCAGCAATTTTGTGGACTTAGAAGGTGAAAGCATAAATTCTATTTTCAAACTATACCCCTGGGAATGGATGGTAGGTGAAGAATTTGCCCGGAATATCGTGCAAGATGTACAGCAAGCCCAGTGGATCGAGCCCTCTTGGAAGATGCTCCTGTCCAACAAGGCCATCTTACCCATACTCTGGGAATTATTCCCCAATCACCCCTATCTGCTAGCCTCCTATTTTCAGAAGCCAGCCTACTTGGAGCATTTTGTCAAGAAGCCATTGCTTTCCAGAGAAGGCGCCAATATAGAGATGTACTACGATCGGGAGATGATCTATGCCACTGAAGGCGAATATGGCGCAGAAGGCTACATCTATCAAGAGTTAGCTAGCCTGCACCGTGCCGAGACAGGCTTTATGATAATCGGCAGTTGGATGATCGGACAAGAATCCTGTGGCATCTCCTTTCGGGAATCAGACATGCCCATCACCACCGACAAAAGTAGATTTATCCCACATATTATTCGACATTAAGACCTTTACACAAGCCTACCCGAATAGCGTAGGCTTGTGCATTATTACCGCCTCAGGCTAAAAACAACAGGCAGCTATAGCAGCAACTATATCAGAAAATTAGCGCAGCCTAGTAAAAGTAGCATCCGTTCCAAAAACATCCATGTACTATCCCTAGCAGTCAGCTAAGAGCTATAGTGACACATTCAATAATAATCGAAGTGTAAATGCCTGATCAAGCTTCCTATTTAAAATCACATCCTGTAGGCTATTTAAATCACTGTGTTTTATAGGCTTCTTAAGACGCTCTTGCGCCGCAACAGGAATCTTTTCAATGCGCTTAGCAAACCATGACAACTGTTCATAAGGCAATGCCAGCCCTAAAATCATCCCTGGTAAGCCACCGAAAGTTTCAGGGCCAGCAAAAAATGGAATCTGATTTGTAAAGAAGGCAACCACATACAGCGAGTCCCTAGTCATCCCATTTGCGCGCCTACAAGAGAATCCCAATATATCCCTATACTCATCCGTTATTCTCCAAAGAATATCATTCTTACCGCGATTAAAGGCATAAACCTCATCAAATACTTCCTTTTGCACCTGTAAAGAATCCGATAGAAAATTATTTACAACCGATACGGTGCTCGCATACCCCGGAAGATCGATCAAAGCCTTATTTTGCGGATTAGATGTACTCGGAAAATAACGCGAAGCAATTGTATCAAACTGCAAGGTATAATCCACCAGAATAACTTTTTCATCCGAAGCCTGTGCCTCCTGATAGGCTTTCGCATAAAAACTATTCTCCGAAGCCATTAATCGTAAAATAGCAAGCCTATTAATCCTTTTCTCATAAACCACCTCTGCAGCAGTTAAAAGCTCTATTTCCTGAGCATAGCTAACCCTAAAAAGGGTTAAACTCATAAGTATTATAAGATAGCGTATCATAGCTTTGGAGTTTTCATTTTCGTAAAATCCCAAGAGACAGTCCCCATAAGATACCGTCCCACAGTACTATATCGAGTTTCTACATACTTATTAGCCAGTGCAAATCGATCAATACCTGAACGCTTATTCAACAAATCCTTAAGACCAACACGAAAAGTCAGATTCTCATTGGTTAAAAAAGATTTTGAGAACTCAAAATTGATAATCATTTGCTTAAAATCCCTAACAATAAAATCATTTGTAGAACGAAAGCGATACACAGCATCCGTCGAGAAAGTAAAACTTTTAGGTAAGTAGAGATTACAACCATAGCTCCCCTGAAATCCCCAACTCACAGAATTCGGCGAACCCAGTGTTTTAAAACTATCCTTAAAGGGACGAATCCTCATGTAGAGATTGTATTTACTTGTGTATTTATCTACGCTGGCTTGAAAGGATAAATTCTTACTCCTGGAGCTGATTAAATCCGCATTTACCAGACTATTTGTTTCCACATGAAGCCATGCTGGCGTAAAGCCCATTGTAATTCCCAAG
>JASLCA010000065.1 GCA_030146225.1 Sphingobacterium sp.
CTTTCATGCCATGTTATTAAATGATGAGCTGCCCCAATCCATTGGCGGCGGAATCGGTCAATCCAGAGTATGTATGTTTATGCTTAAAAAAGCGCATATAGGTGAAGTTCAAGTCAGCATCTGGGATGATAGCCAGCGGGATTTATTATCCAGTCAAGATATCAACTTATTATAAAATAAATCAAGCAATTAGTCTATAAAAAAAGGAGAAACAATGTTTCTCCTTTTTTTATAGACTAATATAATAGGCTTAATCCTCGTCAATAATCTCCTGCACCCTTCCAATCTGTCCATCTGTCAAGCGCACCTTAATGCCCCGATGATGCACAGGCGCAGAAGTCAACAAGTCTTTTACAATCCCTTCAGTCAAAACGCCAGAACGCTGATCCTTCTTCAAAATAATATTGACCAGCATTCCTGCTTTAATATTTGCTCTAGTTTTCCCGTCCATTACCATTTTATTATATCATTCCCAAGGGTAAAGACCATCAAAGCAATCAGGATAAAGAAGCCAATCATTTGTGCCTTCTCTAAGAAATTATCACTAAGCGGCTTACCTTGAATCATCTCCACTAATAAGAATACCACATGTCCCCCATCCAATGCAGGAATAGGCAGTAAGTTCATAAAGGCTAGTGCCATTGAGAGCATACCTACTAGATTCCAGAACTTATACCAATCTACCTTCTCGCCAAACATCTTAGCAATCCCAACTGGTCCAGAAAGCGCCTTATCAGCCCTAACCTCACCTTTGAAAATCTTGCTAAAGCCCTTGATATTATCTGTAACCACTGACAATGCTTTATGCGCCCCAATAGGCAATGACTCCATAAGGCCAAATTCACGTACATGCACTGGCAATTCTTCCATCATAATAGTAAAGCCCAAGGTACCTGTAGAATCGGCCTTGCCAGTTAAGGTTAGCTCCTGATTATTCCGAATTACAACCACCTCAATAGCCTTATTCTTGTTAAGCAGCATGGCATCCTTAAACTCATCAAAAAAGACAATAGGCGCACCATTTAAGCTAACAATCATATCCCCTGATTTAAACTGCATCCTTGCAGCCTCAGAGTCTGCCACAATGTTACCGACAGTGTCGATCTTAGCTCTAGGCTGTACAAACTCATTTTTCTTATACTCAGCAACCTCATTTAAGATAGTCGAAGGCACTTTAATCTCCATCGGCTGCCCCTGACGCTCAATACTCAATACCGCATCCCCCATAAGCACTTCAGTACTTAAGACATCAGCATAGAAATTAAGGGCTTTTTTACCATTAACAGCAACGATCTTATCTCCAGTCTCAATCCCAATATTCTTTCCAATAATACCAGGAACAACCCCATGAGGAAGTTTCGTATTGTCATAATCAGTCTCTCCAAATTTAAAGGTCAACATCCAGAAGACCACAATTCCGACCAACACATTGACAATAATCCCGCCTAACATAACGATTAGACGCTGCCATGCAGGCTTAGAGCGAAACTCCCAGGGCTTTGGCTCCTCTTTCAGTTGCTCACTGTCCATGGACTCATCCATCATCCCTGCAATCTTCACATAGCCCCCGAGCGGCAACCAACCTATCCCGTATTCACAGCCCTTGAAGGTGAATTTAAATAACTTAACGCCCCAAGCATCAAAAAACAAGTAAAACTTCTCTACCTTAATGCCAAAAGCCCTTGCTGCAAGAAAGTGACCTAACTCATGCAGTATTATTAATATTGACAGGCCTAATACAACCTGTCCAATCATTACCAATGTTCCCATCAAATAGTTTAAATTAAATAGTAATAACTAAAAACCTATTTTTATAATCGTGCACTTATGCAAAAGCATAAGGCTCCTTATAGCTTATTTATTAAATCTCGTGCCACAATCCTAGTTTGCTGATCAATGGCAATATAGTCATCTAATGTAGGCTGTTGCACAAAGGCTTGCTGACACAATGTCGCTTCAATCAGCTCGCTCATGCCTAAGAAAGATAACTCATCATTTAGAAAAGCCGCAACCGCAACTTCATTGGCCGCATTTAAGACACAAGCCCGATCTCCCCCAGCACGCAATGCTGCATAGGCTAGGTTCAGGTTCTGGAAGGTTTCCATATCGGCTTGTTCAAAGCTAAAGTTTGGATATTTCATAAAGTCAAAACGCTCGAAGGTATTGGCCATGCGGTAAGGAAAAGTTAAAGCATTTTGAATCGGTAGTTTCATATCTGGAACCCCCATCTGTGCTTTCATAGAGCCATCTTCAAACTGTACAATCGAATGAATCACCGATTGGGGATGGATAATCACATCAATCTGCTCAACCTCCAAGTTAAAAAGCCATTTAGCCTCAATAACCTCAAGCCCCTTGTTCATTAAAGATGCCGAGTCAATGGTAATCTTAGCCCCCATCACCCAATTTGGATGTTTAAGTGCCTCAAGCTTTGTCACATGGGCTAGGAAAGCACGATCCTTACCACGGAAAGGCCCTCCTGAGGCCGTTAAATAGATTTTCTCAATGGGGTTTAGCTCCTCTCCGACTAAACACTGAAAGATTGCCGAATGCTCAGAGTCAACCGGTAAGATTTTCACCTGATGCTTTTCCGCAAGTCCCATAATAAGCTCCCCAGCAACCACTAGAGTCTCCTTGTTGGCCAAGGCGATATCCTTGCCTTTTTGAATTGCAGCCACCGTAGGCTTTAAGCCCGCAGCCCCAACAATAGCATTCAGCAATACATCCACCTCCGGACGCGCTGCCACTTCCACCAAAGCCTCAACCCCGGCGAAGAGCTCCATGTCTAAATCTTGCAGGCCATCACGCAGGCGGCTATAGGCGGATTCATCCGTTATCACTACCGCTTGCGGCTTAAATTCTCTGGCTTGAGCAATCAAGAGCTCTACATTTGCCCCCCCTGTTAATACAGACACCTTCAAGAGATCAGGAAAGGCTCTTACAACATCTAAAGCCTGTGTACCCACACTTCCCGTAGACCCTAATATGGCAATGTTTTTTTTATTCAAAATCAATTAAATTATACTTTTCAGAAACGCTGGCTCCGTATTCCCTTTATACTCGTTCATCATATCCGAATAAACTATGGATAAGACCAAACTCACCGAAGGGATAATCACAAAGGAGTTAATAATACTAAATATACGCGCCAAAATATTGTATTCTAAATATTCCGCACCTAGTTGCAATAAAAAGGTAGATGAAACAATTAGTAAAACTAAAAACAGTCTAAAAACATTTCCCTTTGTAACAGCTAAACTGAAACGATAGGATTTAAACACCCCAAAGCTTTTGTCCAAAATAAAGAATGGAAAAAACATGGTCCGTAAGATAAGGTAAATAGAAATAAGCCCCGTCACAATCGGATGAATCTCATACATTACCATATCCATCTGCACGCCCATATACAATAGCGGAAAGCA
>JASLCA010000068.1 GCA_030146225.1 Sphingobacterium sp.
GTAGCAGTCGTGCCTTCACGTGTACCAACAGTATTTCCTCTTGTACCCGTTGTGCCTTCACGTGTACTAACAGTATTCCCTCTTGTAGCAGTCGTGCCTTCACGTGTACTAACGGTATTTCCTCTTGTACCGGTTGTGCTAGCAGTTCCTGTACGCGTAGAAGTTGTACGGTCAGGTCTATACATGGATACCGAACGATTATCTACACGTGATGCCCCACGAGTCTCTGTAGTACGTATAGTACGAACTTCAACTGGACGACCTATATGATGTTCAATATCTCTACGTCCTGGTCCTCCATAATAATGATTGTTATTTACGATATAGGTATTGTTTATCACCGTAGTGCGATTGTAAACATTATATTCTCCATAGCTCCAGTAGCGGTGTATACGATGATCATAGATACGTCGTGTTGGCAAAAACACCCATAAATTTATTGGCATTGCGACAGCTACCCGTACATTCATAACTGGAGCCATCGGCGCCCAACCATAATAGCCGCCACCTGTACGCCAATCTACCCAAGCTGGTCCCCATTCATAGCCTGGAATCCATCCCCAACCATTGTAATCTGTATAAACCCAGCGTCCATAATGGAAGGTTGCCCAGCCCCAATCATAGCCCGAAACCCATGTATTTCCATATTCAGTCATGGTCCAATAACCATTCGTACCGTAAGGTCTAAAATCCCGTGGAACTCTAGCTGGAAACCAGATGTCTCCAAACTGTCTATCTTGCTCCCAATAGCCATATGGTGAAAGCTCATCATAAAATAAGTCTAATGAAACCCGACCAAAAGGCTGCGCCATCGAAACCTTCGGGGAGAGGGCGCTTAATATAACGGCCAATAGGGCGATTATAAGTGTGGATGTCTTTCTGCTTTTCATAACAAACAATTTAAATGCAATATATATTTCGAAAGTCCCACCTTTCAATAATCCTGCTGGGTACAACTAAATCGCAGGCTGTGTAAGTATGACTAGGATAGGCAAACAAAGGTTTAGCGCCTATAGCGAGAAAGTATCTATGAAATAACTATTCAACTGAATTTCAATCTATATAAACTGCATTAATACAGTTAAACTCGCCTAACCTACAACCCATAAAAGCACATATTCAACAGGGGAGGCTATTTAATGCAAGTTTTTAAGAAAAGCCCTACTCAGCAATTCGCTGCTTGTAACAAAAATCTATATATACAAAGAAGCCTTCCTGTTTTTAAAACAAGAAGGCTTCTATATGCTATATAAATATCCTAATCGATATACGCAAATCCCGTATACGGCACCAATACCTCTGGAATACGGATTCCTTTTTCAGTCTGATTATTCTCTAGAATAGAGGCTACAATTCTAGGCAATGCCAATGCAGAACCATTTAGGGTATGTGCCAATTGCATCTTGCCAGCTTCGTTTTTGAAACGCACCTTTAAGCGATTGGACTGATAGGTTTCAAAGTTAGAAACAGAAGAAACCTCTAACCAACGTTCTTGGGCAGCACTATAGACTTCCATATCATAAGTTAAAGCTGAAGTAAAGCCCATATCCCCTCCACATAAGCGTAGCACACGGTAATGCAATCCTAACTTCTTCAACAACCCTTGTACATACAAGCTCATTTCTTCTAATACAGCGTATGACTTATCCGGATGTACGAGCTGTACAGTTTCCACCTTATCAAACTGATGTAATCTATTTAATCCACGTACATGTGCACCATAAGAGCCTGCTTCACGACGAAAGCAAGGCGTATAGGCACAATGTCTGATTGGAAATTGTTCTTCTTTTACAATAACATCTCTGTACATATTGGTCACTGGGACTTCAGCAGTAGGAATTAAGAAAAGCTCATCATGCACGACATGATACATCTGACCTTCCTTATCTGGCAACTGTCCTGTAGCAAAGGCTGAAGCCTCATTTACCATAATAGGAACCTGTACCTCTTCATAGCCAGCCTCAGCAGCTTGGTCTAAGAAAAAATTGATAAGTGCTCTTTGCAAACGTGCTCCCTTACCTTTGTAAACAGGGAAACCTGCTCCAGTAACTTTAACACCTAATTCCAGATCAACAATATCATATTTAGTCATTAATTCCCAATGAGGCAATGCTCCAGCAAATAAAGCTGGGCTTTCGCCCGCTTCCAATACAACCTCATTATCGTCAGCAGAAACTCCTTTCGGAACAGAGCTATGTGGCAGGTTAGGCAATTGCACCAATTTATCGTGCAACTCTTGCTCTATACTAGCCAGCTTATCCGTCAAGGTTTTTACCTGCTCTTTATATCCGGAGGATTTGGACTTCACGGCTTCGGCTTCTTCTTTCTTGCCTTGGCGCATAAAATCTCCAATCTGCTTTGCCGCCGCATTTGCTTCTGCAGCCATGGCATCAGATTCTTGTTGAACTTTACGACGCGACTCATCAAGTTGAATTAGTGCATCAACCAGACTGACGTCTTTAAAATTCTTTACAGCTAATCCTTCGATTACTGCATCCCTATTTTCACGGATATAATTTAACTGTAACATATAATGAAAAAATATTTTGAAGCACAAAGATAAGAAGTGAAATTGAATTACACGACATTAAGACAATCATTAAACGTTTCTAAAAACAGAAGTTTATCCGCTTAAAAAGCCCAATATTTTAAAAAAATTACATTTCTATGTTAACAAAGTTGGACTTAACAATAAATTAATACCAAAATAACAGTATATTTATTTCAATACTTTATAATTGTATCAACAAAAAAAAACACTATGTTAAAAGATTTAGAAATTACGAACCTAGAGTCGTACACAGAAATTCAAGAACTTGCCTATGATGGCGATGACTATGTGAGCTTAGAAGATTAACTCTTCCAAAGCTTACCTAGCTGCTTGCACTCGCAGGCATTAATTCAACTATTCCCTTTCCAAAACTTCCTTCTCTAAAACAATAAATCCCATATTAATACAAACTAAAAAACATTATCTTTGGATATGTTATTTTTAGTACCAACACCTATTGGCAATCTGGAGGATATGACCTTCCGCGCTATCCGCATTCTAAAAGAAGTGGACCTAATCTTGGCGGAAGATACACGCACCAGCGCCCCCCTACTCAAGCATTTTGGTATTGACAAAAAAGTTTTTGCCCACCACCAACATAATGAACACAAGGCAGTAGCCGAAATAATCAAGTTCCTCAAAGAAGGTCAAGACATTGCCTTGATTTCTGATGCCGGAACGCCAGCGATCTCGGACCCAGGCTTCCTACTCGTTAGAGCCGCCCTTAAAGAAGGCTTGGAGGTACAATGCCTTCCTGGAGCGACGGCCTTTGTGCCAGCCCTGGTCAACTCTGGCTTACCCAATGATAGATTCTGCTTTGAAGGCTTTCTCCCTGTGAAAAAAGGAAGACAAACTCGGATGAAACAGTTAGCTGAGGAAAACAGAACCATGATCTTCTATGAATCACCGCATCGGGTATTAAAGACTATTGATGAGTTTATCCTATATTTCGGGGCAGATCGGCAAGCCTCTATCTCCCGCGAACTAAGCAAGCTCTTCGAAGAAAACGTTCGAGGCAGCCTGCAAGAATTAAAATTACACTACGAGAACAATCCAGTTAAAGGAGAATTCGTATTTTGTGTAGCAGGGCTGGAAAATTAGAGAGTCTAACTTTCCATTTTTAGAATTTATAATTTTGATTTAAGATGAGCATAGCTAAATTTCTTCAAGACGGACAAGACGCAAAGGTGGTCGAAAAGATTCACGACAAGATATTGGACATGCTGACCAGCGGCGAATTTATGCAGTATATATCGCTCCAAAAGAAGCCTGCTGTCACCCTATTGCCGGATAGCATTACGGTGAGTAATAAACGCCTTTTCTTATGTGAGTTTACCAAGCTTGGCTTAGCCACCAACTTCGAGATCTTTTCCTGGAGTGACATCAAAGACATCGCCTTTAAGGAGGAGATATTTGGTTCCAAAGTTACGGTTATTCCATTTACAGGGGAGAACCTTACCATTGACTATATCCCTAAGGTACAGGCCAGAAAGCTTTATCAATTGATTAAGGAGGCCCTAGAAAACGCACACAACCCGGTATTTAAGATAGAGACGGAGACAACCGTTACCCCTATAAGTTCTGTAGTGCAAGAGGTTGAGCCGATTCAGATCAGTACACCTGTGGACCACAGCTACGTAAATCCAGAGCGAGAAACCACCTTTGAGATTACCAACCTACAAGAACCACAGGAAGCAGAAGTTATCGAAGAGCAGGCTTTTGTGCCGCAAGAGGTTCCAGTAGCCGCAGTGATCGAAGAAGATGATGAGCTGACAACTAAGCTGAAGAAGCTAAAAAACTTATACGATAGACAATTAATTACCCAATCAGAGTATGAAAACAAAAAGTCTGATTTATTAGCGCAACTCTAACAGGTGAAAAATAAAATTCTATTGGCACTTTTAAGTGCCTTTTTATTGTGGTTCGCATGGCCACCGATTCCTTTTACAGGACCCTTACTCTTTATTGCCTTTGTGCCTTTGCTAATTGCAATTGAACAGCTGATTCGTTCAGATGAAACCAAGAAGGGTAGAAAAATATTTTGGCTAAGCTTTTTAACTGGATTTGTCTGGAATACAGCCTCAATCTATTGGGTGTACAATGCGATGAATGCATTCCTCCCTGGCTATGTATCCTTACTAATTGCACTTATCCCATTTGCGCT
>JASLCA010000080.1 GCA_030146225.1 Sphingobacterium sp.
AATCTTTAATAAACTACTCTTACCAGTACCAGATTGTCCAATCAAGTAGATAAACTCCCCTTGAAGGATATCTAAGTTAACATGGGAAAGCACGAGATGCTTCTGTTGGTATATATCTACGTTCTTCAGTTTTATAACTGTATTTTCTGCCATAATACGTTTTATACTTCAATTTTTGTTATCTGCCCAAAAGGCATTTCCATCACCACCTTCATAATCTCAGAAGCCTTGTCAGCAAGGCCAATCTTTTCAAGTGATTTTTCTGGTCTATCCACACGAAAATATGCTAGTAGGGTAAAAGTGTCGTCCCTTAACTGTACATAATCGGGGATTTTCGCCACTCCTTTAACTTTAATAACATACATATAACAAAGTTAAAATTTTTTATCAAACCAACAGTTGTTTAGCCAATAAATCTTCTAGGCCTGTTGCCTTAAGAAAGCCAAGGTATCCACGCCATCGGCATAGTCCGTAAGTGCGGGGGATTGACTCTCTCCCAAATGAAACGTAGGAATAGCACTGCTTATTGTAGCCTCAGTCAGCAAGCATTGTATTTTATCCTTATGCGCATCCAGCTTTGCTACCAAGGTATCCAAGGTCGCGTATTCCTCGTAGAAAACCACAGCCAGGGGAGAAGTAAAGCGCTCATCCTCCTTCAATAGCAAGAAGCCATTATCAAAATGCTTATCCCCATTTATTAAGTAGATAGACTTGTTGTAGTCATAGTTGTTGGCAAACTTGTAGTGATTACTAATTTCATTATGAGCTTCAATGCCTTCAAAGAATTGAGCAATATTATAGCCCTTTGGAAAGTAAACCTTAGATACCGATCTACAGCCAAGGCCAAAGAAATCAAAGATATCATGCCCTAAAGCCATCAGCTCCGATGGGCTTTCATTCCCCGTCAGGATGGCGACAGAGTTTCGGTTTTTACGAATAATATTAGGCTTCTTACCAAAGTAGTAGTCAAAGTAGCGCGAACTATTGTCACTGCCCGTAGCAATAATCAGGTCAAAGTCCTGTAGGCGCTCCACCAGTTCAATCTTAGCCTTAAATGCAGGCTCCAGAGCGATTAGACTCGACAAGATAAATGGCGTTAAGCCTGCGTCATCCGAAGAAACCTTAATCTGTGCCACAAAGCCAGCGATCAAAACGGACAAGATGTCGTGAAAGCCCACCAGCGGGATATTCCCGGCAAGTATTAAGCCCACCTTCTTACTGTTATCCGCCATAGAATGCCCATCAAGCCAGCTTTCAAGCTTGTCAGCAGTCAAGTTTTGGCTAATAGCGGCAAACTGTTTCTTTGTGTTTTCCAAGGTATACCAAGGATTCTTTGTGGCGGCCTTTTCCATAACATCAACAAGGGGCTGAGGCATACTCCGCAGAAAATCACCCAAAGCTACAAAAGCATCAATTCGTTGGTTCTGTGTCAAAATCTTATTATTTAGAATTATTCTGTTACTTTTTTCAATTATCTTTGCACGTCATTAAGAAATTACTACTAGCTTTGTATAGATTGTACAAGGATTTAGTATAATCTTTAAGGACAAGACAAAATTAGTTTATTTATTATAATTGTAGGGTTATAAATGGCAATTAAAATTACTGACGAGTGTATAAACTGTGGGGCCTGTGAACCGGAATGCCCAAACAATGCGATCTATGATGCAGGTGTAACTTGGAAATTTGCTGAGGGAACTGCTTTAGAAGGCGTAATTGACTTTGGCGATGGGGTTACTATAGATGCTGAAGCTTCGCAAGATGCAATATCAAACGAAGTATATTATATCGTTTCGGACAAGTGTACCGAGTGTGTAGGCTTTCATGATGAGCCACAATGTGCTGCCGTATGTCCGGTAGACTGTTGTGTGGAAGATGAAGAAGTCGTAGAAAGCGACGAAGAACTACTGGCGAAAAAAGCTTGGTTACACGCCGAGTAAGCACAGGAAAAAAGAAAAACAAAAGCGTTATCCCAGCAATAGGATAACGCTTTTTTTATACTTATTTCTACAGCATTAAAACATTCCCACCCTAGCCGTGTTTATTCCTAGCGGCACCTGCAAGTATATAAAAGCTATGCCACGGATCTTTATGAAGTCAAAACCCGATCACATGGCACCCTTATCCTCTCTGCACTACAAGCGCTCCTTAAGAAGCCTAACAATAGCATTCCTCGGACTTAGCCTAGCCTATGTAGCAGCTTGTTCCAGCACAAAAGGAAAGCCTACAGAAAAGGCCGATATAGTATTCTATGGGGGCCCCATACTAACTATGGAGCTAGGAGCCGACAGCCTGGCTGAGGCAGTAGCGGTCAAAGATGGCAAGATCCTCTATGTAGGCACACGAGCAGGGAGCGAAGCGTACCAAGGCGAGACTACCGAGCTCCGGGATCTTAAAGGCAAGGCACTCCTGCCGGGCTTTATTGACGCCCATAGTCACCTGACCTCCATGGTCGGATTGGGCGATGCCGTAGACCTTTCACCAGGACCCTATGGCAGCGTAAACAATATTCCAGAACTTCAAAAAGCACTGCGCGAAAGGCTCAAGATGGATAGCTTAGCTAAAGATATCCCCTTATTGGGGAATGGCTACGATGATGCAATAATGGAGGAGCACCGACATCCCACACGCGCAGAATTAGACGCCGTCAGCACAGAGCAGCCCATCCTGATTATGCATGCCTCAGGGCATGTATCGGTTGTAAACACGGCCATGTTAAAGCTATTGGAGATCAATGAATCGGTTCGGGATCCCGAAGGAGGGCATTATGGACGCTATCCAAAGAGCAATAAGCTAAACGGCAGACTCGAAGAGAATGCTAACTTTAATGTACTCGGCAAGCTAATGACCTTGATGCCGCAGCCAAAGACAAAGCAAGAAGCCTTAGAAAAACAAATCCAAGAATTAGTAAAGGCACAAGCGCTATGGATCAGTCATGGACAGACCACCGTCTGCGATGGACGCACTATGGGCAGTAATATAGATCTCCTGAAATCAGCCGCCGCAGGACATTTCCTAAAGGTAGACGTTATCTACTTTCCAGACTATCCAAGACATAGCAACGAGCTCGGCTCGATGAAGACCGATTATATGAAGTACCGAGATCGCTTAAAGCTAGGGGGCTTTAAATTCTCCAATGATGGATCCCCACAAGGTAAGACAGCATGGCTTACAAAGCCCTACTTAATACCTCCAGAAGGCAAAGACAGCAGTTATGCAGGCTTCCCCATCTTTGAAGATTCCGTGCTGTATGCAGGCTTGCACTGCCTATTTCAGCAAAAGATCACTGCCCAGCTGCATGTCAATGGAGATGCAGCCATAGATCAAGCCCTGCGTGTAATTGGCCAATTAAAAAAAGAAGGCCTCTATACCGAAAGCCTGCGTGCAACCCTGATCCATGTACAAAACAGTCGACCAGACCATATCGCCAAGATCAAAGAAGTAGGGCTAATCCCATCTTATTTTTCAGCACATGTATACCTTTGGGGAGACTGGCACCTAAATAGCGTCTTTGGGCCAGAGCGCTCCGCCTATTTGAGTCCAGCCAAGGCTGCCTTAGATGCAGGGATACCCTTTACCATACATCATGATGCCCCAGTTACACCACCCAGCCTGCTTACAGGAGTTTATGCAGCCGTCAATAGGATGACACGCACAGGCGTAGTACTAGGAGCAGACCAGCGCATCACTGTAATGGATGCATTGCGAGCTATCACCATCAACGCAGCCTATCAATATCACGAAGAATATGACAAAGGATCAATAGCTGTAGGCAAATTAGCCGACCTTGTAATCCTCGACCAGAACCCTTTAACCATTGATCCCAAGAAGCTGCGCGAGCTAAAAGTAGTAGAAACCATTAAAGAAGGGCAAACACTATTCAAGCTATAACTAGGCGCAAAGCCTAGTCCATCTTCTTATTACCCTCATAATAAATCATCCAAGCAATTCCAAAACGATCAATAAACGAAGAGAAAAGCTCCGCAAAGAAAGTTTCATCTAGGTCCATCTCTATTTGCTTTGCCTGAGCACTTAAGTTAGCATGTAGTGCGCGCGCTTGCTCAGGCGTATCCGTATCCAGCATAATACAGGTTCCAGTGCCGAAAACAGCCTTTTGACCAAAGCCCTCGATAATATCACAACCCATTAACATTACCGCATCATTGATCTGCAACGAAGTATGCATGACCTTATCCTTGTCAGCATCCTTCAGCGGAAGGTTAGGGTCCGCAGGCATGTCCCCGTAGCGGTAAATGCCCATTGATTCTACCTCAAAAACAGATTGGTAAAATGCGAAAGCTTCTTCGCAGTTTCCATTAAAATTTAAGTAAGAATGTACTTTAATCATAGTAATTAGGAATTAGAGATTTACAATTAGCTCAAATATAAATGCTATTGCTGCTAAAGCACTTGCCCTAAGACAAGAAATTTATGATGGCCTTGGCAAAATGCATTTCAAAGATTCAAAAGAATACCTTAACTTGTTCTAAGTCATTAATGTGAAAAGCGCAAGACCAGAGCAAAATCTTATAAACCTTATACAAAGTAAACTATGCATAACAGCTACATAAGAAGTATTATTATAGCATTTATGATTGCTATAAGCCTAAATACAAAAGCCCAAGAGAAGCTTAATATACTAGGGCTAACCCCAGAGGAAACCTATGAATATCTCAAAGTCTTTGCATTAGAAAATGGATACTTTATCCAAAATATGGACAGTAAAGGACAGTGGATACAAGTTAAGTGGAATTATAAGCCCAAGAAAATCTTCAAGAATACCCGAAAATATCGCATCAATTTTTTAGTCAGCGGCAACAAAAATCAAGGCAGTACCCTCACCCTGCAGATGAATGAAGAAATCCTTCGAAGTGACGATTCAGGCGGCTCCTATTATGAAGACGCAGGCATAATCCAAGAAGGGGAAGAGCATGAATTGCTTATGCAGCGCTTAGAAGGCTTCTTTCAAAATATTAAGGTATAGCAGTAGGCAAAAGCATGCTGCTTCTCTATACAACGAGTTAAAAGCAAGTGATTTAGCTTCCTAAACGTAAAATATTTTTCTGCAAACCAACATTTCGTTGATTTTCGTAATTTTTATACCGTTTTTTTAGAAAACATGTCCTGTTAAATATTGTATTTCAATACCTTAGGGTTACCAATGAGTAAAGCGCTGTCACCGAGCGGCCATTATTAACCTTATGTATATGAAAAGAATACAAGTATTTATCATCAGCCTGATTAGTGTATTGTTGTTGGCATCCTGCAACAAGACGGAGCCCGATGTGGATAGCCAAGAGGATTTATACTACGTAAGCTTGGATATGGCGAAGGACTTTGTCCGCAAAAGCGAATCGCTAGGGGAGGAAATGCCTATTTATTATGGTCAAGGAATTGTTTACAATAAAGCGAATCCCATAGCCCACAGCCATACAGTCAAAGATGAGCAAGGCAAAGACATATATCATATACTAACCTTCAGAAGTATAGGATATATAATAATTTCAGCAGATAATCGCCTTTCACCTATATTAGCTTACTCCAATTGGGGATCTTTTGATACACAGGCTACAGACTACCCCGCAGGTCTCGTAAATTGGCTTTCCTTGCAGAAGGAACGCGTCCAACGTATACGTGCAAAGCACAAGGAGCAAGAAGCACAGATTGCAGCACAATGGAAGCCCTTTCAATATGCCGCAGGAAGTGATAACTTCCTTTACACTGATCCATATGCCATTCAAGCTCCGCTAAATTGTGCCAATATAAAACGCGAATTCGGACCTATATTATGGGGGAAATGGGTACAGCATTGCGAGGCTATTACCGATCAAAAAGACAGCTGTTATTGGTATTTTGATCTACAATTTAATGCCATAAGAGGGGATTTTGAGGAAGAATTATATCTTCGTTGGCAGTCACATGAGGATGCTAAAAAAAATGAAGCACAAAGAGTATACATCAAAGACTTTCTTGAGTATAGGCAATTAGACGGGCCAGATTCCCATGCTAAGCAAATTAATTACCTAGGAGATCCCAAAGATAGCAGAGTAAAGTACATAAATCTACTGCACAAGTACAACTTAGTAGAGATACAGCCAAGAGACATAAACGCTTGGGGACAATTCAAAAGTCAGAAGCCCAAGCAAAGTTGGTTTTGCGATGGTTATCGAACATACCAACTATGGCATGGAGACTGTGAAAGTGGTTTTGCCACTTACAACAGTTATTTGCATATGAATTGGGGCTGGCGTGGCGCATTTGATGGATGGTATTCGATAGCAGATTTAAATATGCCATAGACTGGATTTGCTATAGAGGCACTACAGAAACGTCAAATGCCCACGTAAAGCCCTATACTATAAAGAGTGGACCATATGGTCCACTCTTTATAGTTTATTCCCCCAAGTTAGGGGTAGTCGTCGGAATCCGAATAAAGTAACATAGTAAATAGCCAATATGACAAACCAGCATAGCCAGCCCCGTCAGCAGTAGGATATCCAAGGGGATAAGATTGCTAATGGCGGATATTAAGAAGGTTATCAATAGCTGTAAAGTGCCGAGTAAAGCTGAAGCGGCCCCAGAGTTCTCGTTAAAAGGTTCCAAAGCAAGCTTGGTGGTCGCAGGGAATAAAATCCCCAAAGTCAATACCAAAAAGAAAAGCGGAACCAGCAATACTTCAATAGGCTGCCTGGTAAAACACAGGCCTAGGAATAGCAAGCTAAGCCCACAGCCAACATAAACAGTAACCTTGATAATCTGCTCTACCGAAGCCCAGCGTGAAAAAACAGCGTTGGACAGCCAAGCACCCAAGACTAAGCCCACCGCATTAAAAGCAAATATATAGCTAAAGCTTGCCGAAGAAAGCTGCCCATAATCCATAATTAAGAACGGGGCATTGGCCAAGTAGATCATCAAAATAGCGTAGGTGATACTGCCAATAAGGGTATACTTTACAAAAGCTGCTACCTTTAAGATCTGTTTAAACTCCTGAATTAAGTTGCCAGGCTTCGGCGCGGACTTGCTTTTGGTTTCCGGCAAGAAGAAAAACACCGCAAGCAGGCATACAATCCCCACAATTAAGAGCGTCACAAAAGTTGATTGCCAATTAAAATTCGACACCAAAAAATTCCCTGCCACAGGGCCAATAATAGGGGCAACCCCTGCAATAATAGCAAGCAATGAGAATATCTGCATGGTATTGGCCTTGTCGAAGTACTCATTGACCACCGCACGAGCAATTACTACCCCCGCACAGCCCGCAAAGGCCTGGAAGAAGCGGGCAACCCAGAACTGCTCAATAGTTTGCGCATAAATACAAGCTATCGTAGCAATTATAAACAAGATCAAGGAAAGCATGGTCGGCCATTTTCTACCATAATGATCCGAAAGTGTACCCCAAAAGATCTGCCCTACGGCAAAGCCAGCTAAGAATGTAGAAATTGAAAATTGCACAGCCTTCATATCCGTTTGATAATAGGTGGCAATCTTCAGAAATCCTGGCAAATACAAGTCAATGCTAAAAGGTTCTAAAGCAGACAAGAGTGCTAAAATAAGCACGACGACAAGTTGTTTTCTTTTTAAATTACCCATGTTCATTTTTTTCAAGAGCACAAAGGTAATGGCCAAAGGAGGCCGGAAAATTATGCAAATAGGACTTATCCTTGGACTTTCTTCACATCTTGCCTAAAATCTAGCGGAGTTTGACCCGTAAGCTTCTTAAAAAAGCGGTTGAAATACGAAACTTCCGAAAATCCCAAGGCATGTGAGATCCCCTGAATATTATCCGCGCTGTAGCCCACAAGCCTTTTTGCCTCTAGTAGTAGGCGGTCTTGTAGTTGTTGCTTTAAGCTTTTACCAATAGACAGCAGCAAGATTTCGTTCATGCGTTTAACCGAAAGAGCCACCTTGTCCGCATAAAACTCACTCTTACGCTCGGCAATGTAATGCATCTCCACAAGCTCCAGAAGCTTATGAATACGCGCATCAAAATGCACCAAGCGCCGTTCCACAACCGGCAAGTCCTGCAAGTGCAGTACATAAAGCTGTACATATTTTTCCAAAACCACAGGCCGCTGCAGGTTTACATATTCCATCTCAATCAAGAGGTTAAGGTGTGTAAATAAAGCATGCATCTTCGGTGTAACTTTAAAGGATAAGGGGTTATTGCCCGTAAATGCATGTTGTTTAACCTCCTGAAACAAGATGCGGTTGAAGTAATCCTTGTCGATCCCTATAAAATAGCCCTCCACCGTCGTAGGCTCAAAAAAATGTACTTGTCCAGGGTATATAATCCAGATTTCGTCCTGTAAGATAGGGTAATTCACAAAGTCAATCTCCTGAAACTGCCCATCCGACTTTGTAAACCAAAAGATTTGGTAGAAGTCAAATTGATAATGATGGTCAAACTCAAAAAGCTCCAAGCTATCCTCGATACGCATAAACTCGATCGGGACATTTTTATCCTGTTGCTGTACCTGTATGACTTGTTTCTTAGACCGCATGTAAAGAATGTTAATCAGCCAAAAGAGTAGCAGCTGATGAATACCCGAAAGTATAAAAAATAAAAAGCTTTCCATCTTTTAATTTATTATCGTAATATTGCGATATAATAAAGAAGCTATGGGAATCACAAAGACAGATCTGTATACCGAGGAACAAAATAGATTGGCCAATCTGCTCAAGGCATTGGGGCATCCAGCACGCATTGCTATCCTACAGTATATAATCAATCAGAAAACATGCATCTGCAATGATCTAGTCGATGAGCTTGGCTTAGCGCAGGCCACCATTTCGCAGCATCTCAAAGAACTGAAGAGTATAGGTATTATCCAAGGAACAATAGAAGGCAAGTCCATCTGTTATTGTATTGAACCCAAGACTTGGAAACAATTCCAAGCAGAGCTAAACAACTTCTTTAATCAAGAAATACAAGAGAATAGCTGCTGTTAATAGCTTCGCAGTACGCTTGTGTGATGCGTGACTTTAGATCAGTAACGAGTAATACCTAGTAAAGAACAACAAAATATATAAAAGATGAAACTATCAGAAATAAAAAATATCCTAACTACAGTAGACAATGTAACCTTCCAATTGGAAGACGGAAGCCTAGTACCTGAACACTTTCACGTCACTGAAGTAGGGCAGGTCACTAAAAACTTTATTGATTGTGGCGGAGTCGTCCGCGAAGAGAAAACCGTAAACTTTCAATT
Source organism: Sphingobacterium sp. (assembly GCA_030146225.1). GTDB lineage: Bacteria > Bacteroidota > Bacteroidia > Sphingobacteriales > Sphingobacteriaceae > Sphingobacterium. The sequence continues at coordinate 9,210 of JASLCA010000080.1, forward strand.
GTGGAATGCAGACGACTATGAGCACCGCTTGAAGCCAGCAAAGCTGCTACACATTATCCAACTATCCGAAGACAAGTTAGGCATCCGCGATGCAGAGATAGAAGTCGAGTATCAAAGCAGCACCATCGGGAAATATGACTTAGCCTATAACGGGAAGAACTTTGTATTGAAAAACAAAACCACCGCCTGTCTAGCCGAAGATGCCTGTGGCATTCCAAGTGAAAAGGAAAAGAAAAATTTGGCACTGCTAACAGTAGTACCAGCCAATAGCTGTACCCCAGGATCAGGCTGTTGTTAAATAAGCCATCCAAAATGCAGCAACACAGTAATTAGTTAAGCACAGCCAAAAAAAAACAACAATGCAGGTACGCATGAAATTTCTAGATCGTTATCTGACCCTTTGGATATTCCTAGCCATGGGCATAGGACTGCTATTGGGCAACCTATTTCCTGATATTAGCACCTATATGGAAAAGTTCGCTGTGGGAACTACCAACATACCCTTGGCCATAGGACTTATCATCATGATGTATCCCCCTTTAGCCAAAGTCAATTATCAGCTGTTGCCGCTAGCCTTTAAAGACAAAAAGGTGCTGACCCTATCTTTATTACTCAACTGGATAATAGGCCCCATTCTGATGTTTCTGCTCGCTATTATCTTCCTGCGCGACGAGCCCGACTATATGGTAGGTCTGATCCTGATTGGCTTGGCGCGATGCATTGCCATGGTTATCGTCTGGAATGACCTCGCAAAAGGGAACCGAGAGTATGCCGCCCTGCTGATTGCGCTCAATAGCATCTTCCAAATTGTATTTTACAGCTTCTTTGTTTGGTTATTTATCAACCAGTTGCCCGCCTATTTCGGCATTGGAGATTATAGCGTACAGATAAAGATGAGCGAAGTAATCAGCAGCGTTCTAATCTACCTTGGCATTCCCTTCCTGGCAGGCTTCCTAAGCCAAAAGTACCTACAGCAGTACAAAGGAAGAGATTGGTATCAGCGGAAGTTTATCCCGTTTATATCCCCATTCACGCTATATGCCTTACTCTTTACGATCGTGTTAATGTTTAGCCTTAAAGGCGAGCAAGTCGTGCAGTTACCCATGCAAGTGCTCAAGGTGGGGATTCCCTTAATAATTTACTTTTTACTGATGTTCTTTATAAGCTTCTTCCTCAACAAAGGCATGGAAGTACCCTATGACAAGAATGCAGCCATATCCTTTACCGCTACAGGCAATAACTTCGAGTTGGCGATCGCCGTTTCCATCGCCGTTTTCGGTATACATTCTCCTCAAGCCTTTGTCGGTGTTATTGGCCCATTAGTAGAAGTTCCCGTACTTATTCTGCTGGTGCGCGCAAGCCTCAGACTAAAAGCCAAATATTATAAGAAGTAATCAAATCATATCTTTGAAAATTTAAAAGGAAATCAAAATAGTACAATACAACAAGCGCAGCGCTAACAGTACATCCAGTCAATAGCTACCGCTAGGGGGAGTCTGCTGTTAAATATTTGATGAAAAAGTGAAGACCAAGTTTTTTGTTATATTTGATTGTTAGCTCGGCTTATTGCCTAGATAATAACCCTATTAGCCCAACCAGCAATGCAAGAAAAACCAACAATTACACAAATCTTCAAAGCCAAAAGAAAAGGATTTATTTATTACCTGCTCGTTGCGGCGTTAATACCCCTAGGTATATATACCTTCGGAAGTAACAGGCTAAATGAAAATTCCTACACCCTAATTCCGATACTCATTCCCTTTTTATTGCTGTTATGGGCATACCTAACTACCCGGTATCAGATCAAAAACAAAGAATTGCATTACCGATCTGCCTTCCTATTCGGAAAGCTAGACATAGAAAGCATTAACTCCATTACCGTAGGGAAGACCCTATGGAGCGGCACCAAGCCCGCACTAGCGCGAAAAGGTATAATCATCAAGTACAATCGTTACGACGAAATCTACATCGCACCCCAGCGTAATAACGAGATGATCGCAGCAATTCTAAAACTAAACCCTACAATAGAAGTCATCTATGCAGATAAGGCTGGTTAAGCCATAGCTAGCAGCAAGGGTTAATTGAGATGACAACCAAGCTAGCACCTAATTCCTTATCTGCGAAAACTTAACATCCGACTGGCTAATAAGGCGTTTAAAAAGTAAATGTAGCACTCAATATAACCATTCTTGGATTTAGGCCATAACTATTTCTAGATTCTCCTGTATGTTCCAACTTGTAAGTCTTTAAGTTGCGTTGATTAGCTAGATTCCGACCGATCAGCGCTAGATCCATTTTCCATGGTTTAACCTTTAACCGCGCACCAATATCAACAAAATAAAGTGTAAGATCTTGAGCATCTTTTTGTATTATATCATAAGATTGCATCGTAATATTTAAGTGTAAATACGTTTTTGGGGAATAGGTCGTTTTAAGGCTATTATCATACTGAATATTCGAAGACATACGCTTCACTCTGTTTTCTTGCAACCAAAAACTATTCTTAAAGTGATTGAGCTTAAGTTTGTAAGCGAAATTTACTTTTTTTAAAATTTGAAAATCCAAGTCAGCTGTAATTCCAGTTATATCTGTGTGTACTGTATATACCTCCTTGTTCAATACATTTTTGTATTTCATATACGAATAAGCAGGCTTTAAGGAAAACGTAGCACCAAGAAAAAATATATATTTACTTAGAGCAATGTTCGTATTAAATGAGTGCACCTTATTCGCTAAGAAAACCCGACCTAGCTCCAGCATATTTGCCGCATCAAACGTCATATCCGTAAGACTTTGCCTATTCTTGATATTATAACTAGCAGCAACATTCGCAAAAAACATAGACATTGGTCTTTTGATCGCATAATCCAAGATAAAGTGCTGATCACTTTCGTTCCAAATGTCAATATGAGTATTGTGCATCAATGTCCGATAATTAACCAAAATAAAATTGCTAAATAAAGTGCTTATATCATTAATACTATTCTTATGGATATAATTCAATAGAATGGCATCCTGCGGATTAACACGATACTTTAAACTAAAGGATGGTTCAAAAAAGATTAGAGAGCGATGCTTTTTAAGAGACGAAAATATATCCTCAAAGTAAATCAAGGAACCTCTAAGGGGAAGTTCTAAAGAATAGTCCCACTTTCCTTTTCTAAAAATATATGAAGCTTGGGTTAAAAAACCGAATTCATTCCAATTAATTGCGTTTCCAATTGAATTAGCCCTAGGCATAAATGCACTAGCGATTGGATTATTAAGGTTGGATTCTAAGTTTTTGTAATCTTGATTGATATTGAAGGAATAAACCTGTCTAAAGTCATCTTTGGTACGTCTATAACGAGATGTTAGGGTATTTGTCAATCTGAAAACATTAGCTTGTTGCTCGGTCCTTATACGGTCCGTTGGACCGTAAAACTGGTCCACTTCAGAAGTTAAGGAAAGTCTTTGTGGAGTATTTGCCGTAAGGTGTTTCCACTCAAATTCCCATTTATTATGAAGTCGATCCGTAGTAATGTAATTAAATACATTAGCAATTGTAAATGGCTTAGTGGTAAGTTTTTGGCCGAAATAGTGTTCATTATCTGTAATATCAGCAAGTCCTTTTCCAGAATTTAAATTCAGTACCAGATTATTTTTAAGAAAAAATGAGGCTAGGTTTCTTTCAACATTCAGTTCGAACATCAATCCTTGGCTTCGATTATCAGTGTCCTGGATTTCTCTAAAACTCACGGTATCTTTAGCCAAGAAGTAGGTGTTGTTTCCGCGGAAAGTAAATTGGTTATTATCAATAAAATAACCAATTGTAGTCCGCAGATTGAAGTCCTTTTTAAACTTGAAATAATTGTTTGCATTGACAGTCGCCGAGTGATTGTCGAAATACCTTCTTTTATGTATATAAGGGGGAGAGATTATGCTAGCAGACAAAATTTCTTTAGGTTGCATATGCCCTGTAGCGGTCAAGTTTTTATGTTCTCCAGCGAGTTCATCTCCAATATTGTTTGCTTTAATCACATTAAGCATTTTATAATGTTTATTTAGCAGAATAGCATTTGACTCAGGATCATATCTTTTAGCAATTCCAGCAGCGAGTTTAGTTTGTCCCATCAATTTCAACTTAGCATCTTCCTTAACCTCCAAATTGATTGATACCTTATCTGTTCCGAATTGATCTTTCAAGGCTTTAATGTGCTCGTGGTTACTGTACACTTGTACATTTTCGACCATGTTGAGCGGGATAGCCTTTGTGCCGATTCCATATTTAGCTCCAAGCAAGTCGTCATTATCAATGTAAAAGTTAGAAATGGCTTTATTATTAAATCGGACCTGACCATCATCATCAACCGCTATTCCTGGCATTCTTTTGAGCACATCCCCAATACTTCTATCTTCATCCCGCGCAAAACCTTTTACATGAAAGCTGATTGTATCCTTTAGCTGTTTGATTTTAGGCTTGTTCTTGATGATGATTTCATCAATAGAAAGTTCAGCAGATTCCATTATAATTTCATAAACATGCTGCTCTTTTAAAAGTCTTATATTCGATCGCTTATACCCCAAATGACTAACTTCCAGATATAGCTCTTCGAAATTGTAAGTGGGGTTAACCTTTAACTTGAACTCACCATTGTTGTCAGATCGCTTATAGTCAAGAATAATGTTTTTGTTGCTAAGCTTAAGCGTAACAGAAGCATTTGAGATAGCGCTTTGCGTAGCATTTATAACCTTCCCCTTTATCTCCTGAGCAATGAGAATATGTGAGCCATAGACTATCAGAAGCAGCGGAATTAATATGGTTTTCAAGATTTAACGACTTAGTTGCTGATTTCCAGCAAGTTGTTGACCGTCTTATCCTTACTGTTTTCTTTCTTATATAAGCCTACGCTAAACCAAGTCACATACATATTATTCATCATTATCCTACCCGTAGGACTAGCAAGAGTCGCTGCCTTGCGCGCTGCATCTGGATTTTTTTTGACTGCATCAAATAATTTGGTAAACTTATTAAGAGTGGTCTTAACCCCATCTTTAGGTGAGTTTATAATGTCTTTACTTTGCTCATCAAGTAGTTCTAAATCGGTGAATCTCCAACTAACCTCACCCTTACTGTCAGTCGCCTCTAATATCAATCCTGGTAAGCCGTGTAATTTCCAAGGTCCAAATTCAAATGGAAGCTCGGTAGTAAACCATGCCTCATAAGTTCTACCTTTAAAAGTTCCTATAGCTTTTTGACAAGTATAGCCCGCAATTTCTCTCTGTTCTTGCGACAATTCCCAGTCAATACTTGGAAAAGGCTGTTCAATAGTATAGAACGTGTCGTACAAATTGTTAATTAAGAACAATTTTTGCAAACCACGGTGCATATAAAACTCAAAAGCAGAGGCGTCCTTATAGATTTTAGGTGTTTCAAAAACATATACTCCAGCAGCATTTGGTTTCGGGTTGTAAATCATTTCGTTCACAGCACTACGGACAAGTGCCATCGTTGCGCTCTTTTGTAGACTTACTGCAGGAGATAGGAGCACCATTATATCTTCTGTATACGGATTGTCAGGTTGAGTCGTATCATCAATATGGGTAAATTCATAATAGATCTTAGCCTTAGGTTTAACTGTCTCTTGTCCAAAAAGAGAGTGCCCCAAAAAGATTAGCAATACGCAAAGGGAAATATTATACATCATAAACGTGACTTTATAAAGTTGTAATAATTCAATTGTTGAGAAGATTGCCCGTAGTTAGAGTTTGTTGCTGAGATTATTTGACCATTCTTGTTTATAAAGAGCAAAAGCGGTGTATAGCTATTTTCTATATCATTTAACAATGCAAACAGTTTTCTATCCTGATCAATTAATACCGGTAATTCGATATTATTGGTAGGAATGAATTCTCTCATATAATGTTCATCATTTTTTTCTATAATGGTATATACATTCAAAGATTCCGAAATATTATCAAGCCCAATCCAAAAAGGAATGTCCCTATAGCAATCATAACAATCACCTCTTTTTAATAATAGCATAAGGTAGTTTTTGTTGCTTGGGAATGTTAAATACCGCTCATCTTTAGATTTGTAATCAACCATAAACAAATCCTTGATAAAAATAGAGTTGGTAATTAAATTTGGAACTTGGACCAAATTATTTTTATTAAAACTATTTTCACTTGATTGATTTACATTGTTTAGTCTGACCTTGTAAATCACAATAGCTATTATTAAAGAAATAATGGCTATGCTTATATTTTTTTTGTTTTGCTCATAGTTTTTTTAATTAATTGGAATGAAAAGGGGATCACTTTCAAATTGAACAGGCTTATTTTCTGATCAAATAGGCGTTCTTAGATTTTATATTCGGCAACTTAAAATAACAGGTTTTTATTTTTTTTAAAAACCATAATAAGACAAAAAAACAACACGATAAGCCCAAATTGTATTTCATTTAAATGTTATTGTACACTATTTGATTATTATTACGCGTCGTTTAGTAGAATGTATTTAGGATGTCAGATACAATTATTTAACTTTGGGGAATAGCTAAGAGGTAGAATGGAAAGGTAGTTTTTATAGAGAAAATCAATAAACCTGCCTTAAATGTACAGTGAAGTGTAGAACGAAGCAATCCCAAACAACCTAATACAACAAGATGCCGAGCAAGGCAACAGCAGCAAGCAGCAATACAGGATGTAGCTTAT